>DATGQC010000148.1:0-5204 GCA_035304425.1 Advenella sp. | reverse complement strand
GTTGAGCATGCAGGGCAGCAGCACCCCATTACGATCGGCGATATTTCCATCCGGCCCGAAGGCCAGGGCTGAGCCTATGCTGACTGTTCTGATAGACGCGGGCAATTCGCGTATCAAAGTTTCCTTTTTCGATTCGGCAGGCCGGTCTGGCGACACCGCCGTTCATGCCTTTGCCGCCCCTGACCTGAATGCGCTGGCAGATCTGATCAGGCAACTGCCGCAGGCGCCGGCCCGGGCGCTGGGCGTCAGTGTCACCACCGAGGCGATCCGCCAGGAACTGGACGCGATCCTGGCGCCGTGCCCGATCCAGTGGCAGACACCCGGTGCGCGCCTGCTGCGGCTGAAAAACCGCTACCACAACCCGGCCGAACTGGGCCCTGACCGCTGGCTTGGCCTGCTCGGCATTCTGACTGCGCGACCGGTCGATGGTCCGATGATGCTGGTCAGCTTCGGTACGGCGACCACGGTCGATACTATCGACGATCATGAAACATTTCTGGGCGGGGTTATTTTTCCGGGCGTCAGCATGATGCAATCATCGCTGGGCGCCGGCACGGCGCGGCTGCCTGTTGCCCCTATGCCTGCACAGGTATGGCCATCGTTTCCACAAAACACCCAGGCGGCGATTGCAACCGGAATCGTGGCTGCGCAAACGGGGGGCGTGATCCGGCAATGGCAGCAGGTGACCGAGCATCTGGGCCGCGCGCCGCTGGTTTTTGTCACCGGCGGCGCGCGCGCGGCGATCATGCCGGAACTGCAGGCGCATATCGATTCATTCAGCGTTGATATGGGATTTGGTACAATACCGCTCATCGAGAGCGAGTCGCCGGTCCTGGACGGCCTGCGCGCGCTTGCACAGCACTCAACGGACGCCTGATATGCGCACGCTTTTCTTTATTGTGGTCCTGGCCAATGTCCTTACTTACGGACTGGGCGCAGGCTGGTTTGGTTTCAAACCGGGTGAATCGCGCCTGGGGGCGAGTGTCAAGACGCCTACCGAGTTTCGGCCCGGCGCCATTGAAGTAGGACCTATCCGCTAATGGCGATTCACACTGAACCATTTGATACCGCCGGACCGGCAGGCCGCATCGATTGTCTTGTAGACTGGCCCGATCCGGCCCAGCCGCTACGGGGCTGGGCGCTGGTCCTGCATCCCCATCCGTTGCATGGCGGTACGCGCAACAACAAAGTGGTGACCACCCTGGCGCGTGCCTACGCGCAGGCGGGCTACGCCGTGCTGCGCCCGGATTTTCGCGGAATCGGCAAATCCGAGGGCAGTTTTGACCAGGCGCGCGGCGAAACCGCAGACATGCAGCAACTGATCCAGGCGTTTCTGGCTGCGCATCCGCAGTTGGACGGCAAGCCCTGGTTGCTGGCCGGCTTTTCGTTTGGAACGTCGGTGGCGGCGCAACTGTACTCGGTGTTGCGCGAAGAAAAAAACCAGCCCTTGCCGCAATTGCTGACCCTGGTGGGTACGGCGGTCAAACGTTTCGCCTGGCGCGAGGTCGTGCTGCCTGCAAATACAGTTGTTATTCATGGAGAGCGCGATGAAGTGGTGCCGCTGCAGGAAGTCTTTGATTGGATCACCCGCTATCGCATTGCTGTCACGGTTATTCCCGGCGCCACGCATTTTTTTCATGGCTATCTGATCGAATTGAAAAAACTGGCGCTCGATGGCTTGCAACAGATGTCGGCCGAAACCGCCCTGTAACGCATTTTGTCCTGCAAGCGCTTATAATTCCTAACTGGCTGGCCCATCTGTTCTCCATTCCACTCTTCTATCCGGATCCGTTTCCATGTTCCTACGTCGTCTTGTTCTTATCCTGATCATCGTCCTGGTCGCAGGCGGTGCTTATGTCTTCTTCAATAAAACCAACAACAGCGCGCCCTCGGGCAGCACGCAGACAACCGCAGGTTCGAACACGACGCAAACCAGTCTCTCTACGCAAACTGCGCCCACTACGCCAGCCAAGCCTGACTCGCGCTCCAGCGTGCCGGTAACCAACGCCAGCACCCCGGTGCTTGCAGAGGTGGCCGGCATGACGCCGCCGCAAACCAACGTCAAGGCATGGTTTCTGATCGATGCCACGTCGGGCCAGATTATCGGCAACCAGGAGCCGGACCTGAAAGTGGCGCCTGCCTCGCTGACCAAATTGATGACCGCCAGCCTGGTGTTCTCGGCGCTTGACGAAAATCGCATCCGCCCGGAACAGGAGGTGACTGTCTCGGAAAAAGCATGGCGCACCGGTGGCTCGCGTATGTTTATCCGGGTCAATACGCAAGTGACGATAGATGACCTGATCAAGGGCATGATTGTGCAGTCTGGCAACGATGCCACCATTCAACTGGCTGAAACCGTGGCCGGCAGCGAAGATGTGTTCGTGAACCAGATGAACAAGGAAGCGGCGCAGTTCGGCATGACCAATACCCACTTTACGGATCCGACCGGACTGCCGGCGCCGGAACACTACACGACAGTGCGCGATCTGTCGGTGCTGGCGCAGCACGTGATCAAGGATCACCCCAAGTATTACCACTATTTCAGCCAGCCTGAGTTTACTTACAACAAAATTCGCCAGCACAACCGCAATGGCCTGCTGTCCCGTAATATTGGCGTGGATGGCCTGAAAACCGGGCATACGGAAGATGCCGGCTATTGCCTGATCGCCGCTGCCAAGCGCGATGACCGCCGCCTTATTTCAGTTGTCGTTGGCGCCGCAACCGTGCGCGAACGCGAACAGGTCAGCCAGAACCTGCTGGACTGGGGCTACCAGAACTTTACGGCCAAACAGGTGGCTGCGGCCGATGCGGCGCTTATCAGCCCGCGCGTGTGGGAAGGAACGGTCAAGCAGGCCAAGCTGGGTGCTGCCGATGGCGTCAGCGTAACGGTGCCGCGCGGCATGGAAGACAAGGTTCAGACGATTACGCAGATCAACGGCAAACTGGTTGCGCCGTTGGCCAAAGGCCAGACCGTGGGCAGTGTCCAGTTCGTACTCAATGGCAAAGTGCTCAAGCAGGAATCACTTACCGTTCTTGAAGATGTGCCGCAGGCCGGTTTCTTCGGACGGATGTGGGATAAAGTCCTGAGCAGTTTCAATAGTTAATCTTTCGGGCAGAGTGTGGTGATACAGGGTATAGACAGCGACAGCATCGTTTATCTTAACGGTGAGTATGTGCGGGCCGATGAAGCGAAAATTTCGGTCTTCGATCGTGGATTCATTTTTGGCGACGGCGTTTATGAAGTGGTGCCTGCGTACAACCGCAAGCCTTTTCGACTGAACGAGCATTTGCAGCGCCTGGAACGCAGCCTGAATGCGATTCGCCTGGAAACGGGCAAGACGCCGCAGTTCTGGGCCGACCTGATGCAGGATATGATTAATCGCGCCAAAACCGACGATTCCTTCATTTATCTGCAGGTCACGCGTGGCGTCGCCAAGCGTGAGCATGTGTTCCCGGCGCCACCTGTAGCGCCCACCATTTTTTGCTCCAGCGGTCCGTTTATCCGGCCAACCGCAGAGCAGCGCGAGCGCGGTATCCGGGTGATCTCAGGCCCGGACGAACGCTGGCTGCACTGCGATATCAAATCGGTGTCATTGCTGGGTAATGTGCTGGCGCGCCAGGCGGCAGCCGAGCGTGGCGTGGATGAAGTTATCCAGTTTCGCAATGATTTTCTCACTGAAGGCTCTCTGAGCAATATGTGGGTGGTCAAAGGGGGAACCTTGCTGGCGCCCATCAAAAACCACCTGATTCTCGAAGGCATCCGCTACGGTCTGCTGGCCACGCTGGCTGAGCGGGCAGGGGTGCCGTTTGAGGCCCGCAACATCACCCGCGCAGAAGTCTTTGCTGCCGACGAGATCCTGGTGACATCGGCTACCAAGGAAGTGTTGCCCGTGCTGGAACTGGATGGCGCACCAGTTGGAAATGGTCAGCCCGGCCCCATATACAGGAAGATAAGGGCCGAATACGACAAGGAAATTTCCCGATTATGATGAAAGACATTCCGCCAGAGCAGTCGCTGATTGAATATCCCAGTGATTTTCCGATCAAGGTCATGGGCGTTCAGCATCCTGAACTGGCGCAAATCCTGACCGAGGTGGTGTTGCAGTTTGACCCGCAATTTGATCCGGCGACGGTGGAAATGCGGGCCAGCAGCAAGGGCAACTACATTGGTCTGACCTTCACGGTGCGCGCCACCTCCCGTGAGCAGCTCGATAATCTGTATCGTGCGTTGCACGGGCACGCACTGGTCAAAGTCGTTTTGTAATGCCGGTACAGGTACGCCATCTGGACGGGCCGGCGCGCTACGCGCCGGTATGGCAGGCCATGAAGTCGTTCACCGAAGGCCGCAGCAAAGAGACGCCTGACGAAATCTGGGTGGTAGAGCACGCGCCGGTCTACACACTGGGGCAGGCCGGCAAGCCGGAACATTTGCTTAACACCGGCGGGATCGAAGTCGTCCATTGCAATCGTGGCGGCCAGGTCACCTACCACGGTCCCGGGCAGCTGGTGGTCTACCCGCTGGTCGATTTGCGCCGCCAGGGTATTTATGTCAAGGAATACGTGGCGCTGATAGAGGATGTCGTACTCGATACCCTGGCCAGTTTCGGCCTGCCGCAGGCCTGTCGCAAGGCCGGGGCACCCGGCGTCTATGTGCCGTTGCAGGACGGCAGCCTGGCCAAAATCGCTGCGCTGGGGGTGAAAATCACCCAGGGTTGCGCCTATCATGGCCTGGCCTTGAATGTAGATATGGACCTGCAACCCTTCGCCGGCATCAATCCTTGCGGTTACGCGGGTTTGCAAACAGTAGACTTGAAAACCATGGGTGTCAGCGCCACAGTGCAGGAAGCAGGCAGGCGTGTGCTTGAACGGCTGTTGCCCCGGTTTTCCTGAAATGTCCACGCGAAGTGGCTGCTCAGCGGTCCCGTGATGGCTGAAATGACCGCCTGCCAGCGCTGGCCCGCCCAGGCAGGGGAGCGCCGCCCGCTTTCGGGGTGCTGTTTCCCTTAAACTTATGGCGCGCTTAGGGTTTTTGCTGATAAGCCTCTATTAAGCGTTAACATGAGTTCACATTTCACGCCGTTTTCATAAACCGCTGTCAGGAACACAACCTGCCTATTGCCGTAACGTCCATTCCCATAAGGGCCGTGACACTACTATGACTACAAACACAGCAGCAACGCCGACTTTCAAAGACGAACAGTACG
>DATGQC010000147.1:0-12297 GCA_035304425.1 Advenella sp. | reverse complement strand
GCCCCGGGCAGCCACGAACCCCGATACTGGGCGACCCGACCTTCTGCGCTCACGATATCCCATAGCCAATGTCATTGGTCAATTCTTTCTCGATTGCCGATATCTCTTGAACAAGGGCACCAGGAACGAAGAAGCGGCCGCAAGCAAGAGAATAAGGCTGATCGGACTCAGAAAGAATATGGTGTGACTGCCGTCGTCGACAACAAGCGCCCTGCGGTAATTGGCCTCTGCCATGGGAACCAGCACAAGCGCAAGAACAATCGGCGCGGTCGGGATATCCACCTTTCGAAGCACGTAACCGATAATGCCGAAAACCAGCGTAACATACACCGGAAACATCGAGTTGGTGGAAGCGAAAGCGCCAACGACAGAGATACCGATGACAAGCGCCGCCAAAAGCGATAGCGGAACTGCCGTTACCTTCACCCACAGCCTGGCGCCCAGCAAGCCCACGATAACCATCAGGGGAGTGCCGATAAGAATAGAGGCAAAGACGGAGTAAGGAATCTCAGGGTTGTTCACGAACAGCATAGGGCCAGGCTGGATGCCCTGGATCATTAAGGCGCCAATCAAGACCGCCGCGGTCGCCGAGCCCGGAACACCCAAGGCGAGCAAAGGCGCCAGCGCACCCGAAACGGCAGCGTTGTTGGCCGCCTCCGAGGCTGCGACGCCCGCCGGGTTCCCGTCCCCGAAAGCCGGTAGGTTAGTCCCGTTGCGTCGCTTGGCATTGCCATACGCGATCAGGGATGCGATTGAAGCGCCCGCTCCGGGTATGACCCCTATAAAGTACCCGATACCCGAACTTCGCAAAATCGTCCCCAGCAACGGACGATAGCGAGCCAAGTGCATAGACCAGACATTTCCTATAGCGACTTTCAATGTCTTGGCGGTGGAGCCTTCCAGCATGTATAGCGCTTCTGACACCGCATATAAGCCCAGCAGCATTGGCACCAGGGGAATGCCTTCAAAGAAATCTGGCGTAATAGCAAATCGCGGGACCCCTGTGACCGGGTCCATACCGATGACTGCTATTGCAACGCCGAGAAATAACGACAGCAGTCCGCGAAGCACCGAGCTCCCGCCAAGGCTTGTCACCAGGCTCAGGCCAAAGAGCGCCAGTGCAAAATATTCCGGCGGACCGAATCGCAAAGCAAACTCGGAAAGCGGTACGGCTGTGCCTATCAATAGAATCGCGCTAAGCAAGGCGCCAATACCCGAACTGATGATTGATACATGCAAGGCCCACCCTGCCTCGCCTTTTTTTGCCATCGGATAACCGTCCCAGGCTGTGGCTACGGCTGCGGCGGTGCCCGGCGTATTCAGCAAGACCGCCGTGACTGCCCCCGCGTATTCAGCAGCCATATAGAGGCCCACCAGACCCACCATCGCCACCACCGGATCGACACCATACGTGAATGGAACCAAAAGCGCGACGCCCAGGCTTGGCCCCAATCCGGGCATCGCTCCGATAACGTAGCCGACGATCGTTCCGCCGAACAGCGCAAGCAGAACATAAGGGTGAAGGACCAACCCGAACCCTGTAATAAGACTTTCTATCAAAGCAAACTCCTAAGGAAATTCGATATCCAGCAGAAAAGAGAAGCACACGTGCACGAATACGACGAAACCAATGGCTGACAGCACCAGCATCATTGGGCGGCGCTCTCCTCCCGCTAGCATGATGAGCGGCACTACGATGACCGACGCAAGATAAAACCCTATATGAGGCATCCCCCAAACCCATAGGATTGTCAGCGCAAGCGCAGCCAAAACGCCTAACGGCTTTCGTATGGCAATCGCTGGTATGCTGTCGAACTTGCGTCGGACCGCCTGTACGATCAATCCGATGCTGCTCAGAATGCCACCCGTGCAAGCAATAAGCGGCACCCGGGCTGCACCCACTTCCGCGGTATTGAACGCCGCAGGAAAGGCCATACTTTGCCAGGCCATCCAGGTAAAGCCGCATAAACCAAGCAGCGCCACAATAAGTAGCGCAACTCGCCCGCTCAATACCAATACGGCGGGCTCTTTATCTATTGAAGGGGTTCGCTCCTGGCTCATTGGGTAATTCCCAATTTGGTTAACCAATGTTGTGTCTTTTTCGCAGCGTCGTCAATGAAGCTTCGGTACTCGCCCGGACCCAGGTCGCCGGCCTCCAGTGCAGAACGCTTCATATACTCTTTAAAACGCGGCGTCTCCATGGCTTTGAAGAACCCGTCGGCCAATTTTTTCTGAATATCTTCAGGAATATCCTTCGGACCGTATAGGCCACGTATCTGTTTCCAGGAGGTGTCGACGTCATAACCGGCCTCTGCGTAAGTCGGAACATCAGGAAGGCTGCTGACCCGGCTATCGCTCATTACCCCTAGAATTCTTATGCGGCCTGCCGCCACAAAAGCGAGCGTGCCGCCCGGGTTGATGCTGACAGCATCGATATGTTTTCCTAACACGGCAGTCGCGGCATCTCCCGAGCCAGGATAGCTGACCCAGGTAACCGGCATATCAGCTTTGTCGGCAAGGATTTGTACGGCAATATTATGAGAAGCGCCCACGGCGCCATATCCTCCGATCTTCACCCGCTGTCCTCCTTTTGCCGCCTCAACCAGGTCCTTAAGGGTTTTATACGGACTATCTGCATGGACGGCGAGAATATAGGGATCGATCTGATTAAGTGCGATCCAGGAAAAATCCGCCGGCGTATATGTCCCCTTCAGATTCGTCAGCATTGCTGTGACATGTGAACTGGTATTCACCCCTATCGTGTAACCGTCCGGCGCCGCTGAGCTGATAAACGCCATCTGGGTCGCGCCACTTCCGCCTGGTCGATTGACCACCACCACGGGTTTGCCAAAAATCGGTGTCGCTGCCTGGGCGAGCTCCCGGGCAAACAGGTCCGTGGATGAGCCCGCCGCGGTATGAGCCACAATGGTGATAGGCTTGGTCGGAAAATCATCGGCGTGCGCCACCAACGGCAACAACGCCAAGCCGGCGGCAAACACGGCGAATGCGCACGCGCGCTGGAACTCGGTTTTCAAGCTTTTCATAGGGATGGTGTCTCCTTTTTATACGGTCTTCCCACCTTTGCGATGCACGCGTCCGGCTCCAGATGGAGCACAAACAATCACATGGCGTGAAGCCGCTAGAATATTAATTGGGGCTCCTGTCGCTTTAAATAGCACCATGAGAGCCAGCTGCTGCGTCTGACCGGCGTCAAGCAAAGCTCAGAATACACAAGAGTTGCTGCATTTACAACCACTATAAAATAGGTAAAAACCCGCAATAGCGGTTTTTCTTTCATCGTGAAACCGATGGGTTGGGAATGTGGAAAATGACTTCTGGCAGTGATTGAACGACGACAGCGGGGCCGCGCCAGGGGTGGCGCATACCAATGATTGCCTTGCTGTCCCACGCTTCAAACGGACCATATCCAAACAAGAAGACTTGCCCTGCAACCGCGCGACAACGATCCGGCCGCTACGCAAGGTCGCGATCCTGCGGTGCAGGAATGAGCCCGCCTGACATCGTGCCATTGCAGCCGGGCGACCATCATGAAGCGCCAGAAAAAGCACACAGCCGCAGTTGGCTTCTCAACGGCAACACCCCATTGCCCTGCCATGGCTAATACGGCGCCTCAAGCAGAAGGCCATTATCGACAGGGTTGACAGCAGATGCGTGTGTCTGAGAAACGGACGCGCCTGTGCCAAACCGGCTCTGTCGGCGAGGTGTGAACCGGCGACGCATCATAGGCCGCCGCCCTGCCAACATCGCCATTGCGTGTAAAGTAGATCTGATGTTGGCCGTGTGTTTACGGGAGCCGGTAGGTACCGCGACCCGGCTCATCCAACGACCATGCGTAGCGCTGAGCCCAAAAGTTCAATCCTTGTGCCCCATATATTGGCGCGCCAGCGCCAGAAAAGCCGGCAGCCCCACATCATCCAGCCGCAGTTCCTCTTGTAAAACGGCTGCCACCTGGGGAGCAACGGCAGCGGCCTGCCTGGCGTCCAGGAACAGCAGGCGAGAACGTCGCGCCAGCATATCCTCTACGGTGATAGCGTACTCGTGACGAACAGCAAAACGCACCATGGCCTCGCTCAGCCCGTCGGCGAGCCAGCGTTCGGCGCCGGGTAACGCGTTCACGACAGCGGCTTCGCTGCCGTAGGAATGCAAGCCCTGGGGCATATGCATATGGTGCTGCTGGTCCGCTTTACGAGGTGCGCCGATGAGCGGCAGATTGACAGTGACGCCGCCTGCGCGCGCGGGCAATGCTCCCGCCGCAAAGCATGCTTGCAGCACATCCTCGGCCATGGCGCGGTAAGTCGTCCATTTGCCGCCCGTGACTGTCACCATGCCAGAGGCGCTGGTGAGCACGGTGTGTTCCCGACTGATACCCTTGGTGTTCTCGCCATCGTCGTCCTGGGGCCGGGCCAGCGGGCGCAGACCGACCCACATGCTGCGCACGTCGGCCATGGTGGGCGGCCGGCTCAGGTAGTGCCCTGCTTCGCTCAGGATAAAATCCAGCTCTGCCTGAAACGGCGCCGGTTCGCGGGCCAGATCATGACGTGGCGTGTCTGTCGTGCCAAGAATGACCTTACCCAGCCATGGCACGGCAAACAGTACCCGGCCATCTGCGGTCTTGGGCACCAGCAGCGCGTGGTCGCCCGGCATAAAATCCCGGTCCACTACCACATGCACGCCCTGGCTTGGGGCAACGATGGGCCGGGTGACGCGGTCCGATTCGGCGCCGTCCATCTCGCGCAATGCATCAACCCACGGGCCGGTCGCGTTGACCACGCATCGCGCGCGCACTTCGTAACTGCGGCCCGACTCGCCATCTTCGCAGATCAGGCCTGCCACCCGTCCGTTGTCATGAATCAGTTTCGTGACCGGGCAGTAATTCAATAGCAGTGCGCCATGGCTGGCTGCCGTGCGGGCCAGCGCCAGCGCCAGCCGGGCATCATCGAACTGACCATCCCAGTATTTGACGCCGCCTTTGAGGCCTTGCGGTTGTACCGTAGGCAATAGCGCCAAAGTCTGCCGGCTGTTCAAAAACTGTGTATGCCCCAGCCCCGCCTTGCCCGCCAGCGCGTCGTATATCTTCAGGCCGATGCCGTAGAACGGCGTATCCAGCCATCTGTACGAGGGCATCACGAATGCCAGCGGCTGCGCGATATGCGGCGCATTGTGCAGCAGCGTGGCGCGCTCATGCAGCGCCTCACGCACCAGCGCGATATTGCCCTGCGCCAGATAGCGCACTCCGCCATGCACAAGCTTGGTCGCCCGCGACGACGTGCCCTTGGCAAAATCATGCGACTCCAGCAACACCACCGAAAAACCGCGGGCAGCGGCATCCAGCGCCACGCCCAGGCCGGTTGCGCCACCGCCGATGACCGCCAGGTCAAAGGTTTTGGATTCGGCCAGGCGAGCCAGCAACTGGTCACGCCCGGTCTTCAAAGGCAAAGTATTCGATTCAACAATCATACGACATCAATGGCCAGGTTATTAGGTAACTATGTTTGGTGCATGGCGCGCCACGCACATCAATGCAGGCAGTCTGAAGTTAATGCAACGGCATGAAAAAATCCGCCCGGTTTGTCCAGCCTTCGTCACCTCGCCCACTCTCTTTTTTTTCGTTTCACACGTAGGATAGGCGTCGCGGCACCGATACTTTACATCGGCGCCACGACGTGCGAACAAATTTTTATATATGAATACGCGCAGACGATCAGATACCCATATAGGCCTGCCGCAAACGCTCGTTATTGAGCAGCTCCTGCCCCGTGCCGGCCAGGACAATTTCGCCATGCTCCATCACATAGCCACGGCCGGACATGCTAAGCGAACGATGCACATCCTGCTCCACCAGCAAGATCGTGACGCCGCGCTCCTGGATCACGGGCAGTTTTTCAAAAATATCCTTGACCATAATGGGCGCCAGACCGATGGAGGGCTCGTCCAGTAATAACAGCTTGGGCGATGTCATCAACGCCCGCCCGATGGCCAGCATCTGCTGTTCGCCACCACTGAATGAGCGCGCCAGCTGACGGCGACGCTCTTTCAGGCGCGGGAACATGCTGTAGATCCACTCCAGGTTCGCGCGCTGTTGCGCCTTGTCATTCAGAATGTCCCCGCCCACCAGCAGATTGTCTTCCACTTCCATATGGCCAAACAGACGCCGGCCTTCCATCACCTGGGCAATGCCGGCCCGTGCAATCAGGTGCGGCGCCTGGCCGTCAATGCGTTTGCCGCCAAACTGAATCTGCCCCTGCGTGACCGGCAAGGTTCCCATGATGGCGCGGATCAGCGTAGTCTTGCCGGCGCCATTGGCGCCGACAATGCTGACGATCTCGCCTGCTTTCACGTTGATATTGATGCCATTGAGCACCTGCACATCACCGTAGCCTGAACTCACGTCCTTCACTTCAAGCAGCATGCTCGCCCCCCAGATATGCAGAGATGACTTGCGGATCATTGGCAACCTCTACCGGCGTCCCTTCCGCAATCTTTTTACCGTACTGAATCACGACGATTTTGTTCGACAGGCTCATGACTGCCTTCATATTGTGTTCAATGACCAGAATGCTCACGCCCGAAGCACGCAGGCTTTGAATCAGCTCCAGCATTTCGGCCGTTTCCACGCTGGTCAGGCCAGCCATCACTTCATCGAGCAACAGCAGTTTTGGATGCGTGGCCAGCGCCTTGGCCACTTCAAGCCGCTTGCGGCCCGACAGCGTCAGCGTTTTGGCAACCTGCTCCTGGCGGGCGCCCAGCCCGACCTGCTGCAGCACCCTGGCCGCCACCTCGCGCGCGTCCTGTGGCCGGGCGTGGTGCAAAAATGCGCCGACCATGGCGTTTTCTATCACGGTCATCTCGCCAAACGGTTTGACAATCTGGAACGTGCGCACCAGACCTGCACGGCAGATATGCGGCGGGTCGAACCCGTCCACGCGATTACCCCGGAAACGGATTTGCCCGTCGGTTGGTTTCAGAAACCCCGAGGCCATGGAAAACAGCGTGGTCTTGCCGGCGCCATTGGGACCGATCAAGCCAACAATCTCGCCATCGTTGACTGTAAAACTGACATTATCAATTGCGCGCAGGCCGCCAAAGCTTTTGCCCACGCCGTCAAATTCCAGCAATGTCGTGCTTGTCATTTCGTTACCCCCTGCTTGACCGGCCGCTTGAACCAGCGCTGAAAAATCGCGACCAGACCGCGTGGCTCATACCAGATCACCAGCATCAACAGCAAACCATAGAGCATCATATCCGCACCCAGCAGACCGCCGGAGAACGAGCGGGCCAGCTCTTCGCTTGGCAGCAGCAACAATGCGCCCAGTACCGGGCCCCACAGCGTACCGCGGCCGCCGATAATGCAAACCACGGCGATCACCACGCCCAGGTTCGCACCGAATACCTTGTCCGGGCTGACAAACAGCACAAATTGAGCGTAGAACGTACCACCGATCGCAGTCATCGCCGCGCTGATCATCGCGGCATAAAGCTTATAGCGCGTGGTCGGCACGCCAAGCGCCAATGCCGCGTCCTGGTCGTTGCGCACAGCGGCCAGATAGTAACCATAGCGGCTGCGCAGGATACGCCAGTTAATCAACAAAGCCAGCACGACGAACACCAATACGATGACATAGTAAAACTCTTTGCCGGTGGATTGAAATTGCCACGGCGCATCGCGCAACAGCGTGACTTCCATTCCACGCGGGCCGCCGAGCAGGTCATCGGCATTTTCCACCAGCGTTTTAAGCACCATGGCCGAGGCAATGGTGGCCAGCGCGAAGTATGCGCCGCGCAAATGCAAACTTGAAATACCCACGATCACGGCGGCCACAATAGCCAGTGCCGCGCCAATCCACATGCCGATCCAGGGGCTGAGGCCCATATGGACGAAGAACCAGGTAGAGGCATATGCGCCAATACCGAAGTACGCCGAGTGTCCCAGCGAGAGCTGCCCGGCGATGCCGCCCAGCACATTCCAGGACAACGCCAGATAGGCGTACAGCAACGTCATGACGGCGATGGACAGCACATACTGGCTGCCGGTCAATAGCGGCACAATCGCCAGCACGATAAAAAGTGCGCCCCACAGCGATGAATGTTTTGAACCTTGCCCTGTCATCATTCTTTCTCCACGCCAAACAATCCGCTAGGACGAAAATACATCACGCCCAGGAACAACAGGAAAATCAGCGCTTCAGCATAAGTGACGGGGATCACCTGACTACCCACGGATTCAAGAATACCCACGATAATGCCGCCCCAGAAAGCACCGGCGATCGATCCGATGCCGCCCAGCACAACGATCACAAAGGCACGCATGCCAAAAATGTCGCCCACGAACGGGTTGACCGGATACATGGGTAAAAGCAGCGCGCCGGCGATGCCCAGCACACCCAGGCCGATGGCAAAGGACAACTGATAGACACGCTTGCTGTCAATGCCCAGCACGCTCGCAGCCTCACGGTCCTGGCCGGTTGCACGAATGGCGCGACCCAATGCCGTATAGCGCATGAAGGCGACCAGTCCGATAGTGACCAGCGCGGCAATGACAAAGCCGGCGATCTGCGGATACGTGAAAATCAGGTCGCCCATGATGACCACCTCGTTAGACCAGGGGCTGTCTATCATCCGGCTGTCGGGTCCCAGCAGCGCGAGCGCGAAATAATCCAGGAAGATCCACAGGCCGGTCGTGAAAATCAGCACGCCAATCGGTTCACGCGCTGATTCCTTGCGATAGATGCCATCGATGAAAAAACGCTGACACGCCCATCCCACCAAAAACAGCGCCACCGCAGCGATGGGGGCTGCGGCTAGCGGATGCAGGCCCAGATTGGTACAGGTGTAGTAGGTCACGTACATCGCGACCATCAGGAACGAGCCGTGCGCGAAATTGATGATCTTCATCACGCCAAACTGCAGGCTTAGCCCTAGCGCGATCAGACCATATACTGCGCCGGTGGCAACGCCACCGAGCAATGCTTGAAGATAAATGCTCAAAGCGAATCCTCACGTATTTGAAAAAAGCGGACTGCCGGCGATGTCAAAACAGACGGCAGTCAGCCAGGCGATGATCAGCGTTCTGATCAATAGGTGGCCGCAGGCCAGACCATTTTGTAGGTTTTGGACGCCAGGTTTTCCGGCCAGATGGTGCGGTACTCGCCTTCAGAGGTGATCTGCTGCACCACGAATTTCTTGAGCGGGTTCTGGCCTTTTTCATCAATCACAATGTCATAGCCCAGCAACTTGTTCAGATCGGTGCCCTTGATGCTGGTTGTGGCCAACGCATCGCGGATGGCCTGCGGTTCGGCTTTGCCGGCGCGTTCCAGGGCATCCTTGATCACCCAGACCGCACCGTAGGCGCTTACAGACAATTCGTTGGGCTCAGCCTTGTATGTTCCCTTGAACTCGTCCCAGAACTTTTTGGCGAAGGGCGTGGTCACTGCTGTCTCATATCCTGCCCAACCATTGGTGGTAAACACGCCTTTGGCCGTCGCCTTGCCAACTTGAGGCAGGAAGCCGCTGTCGATCTGGCCGCCCGCGCTGCCGATGTATCCCATGGCCGATACCCGCATCTGGGCCAGCAGCTTGTGCAGTTGCACCGCGTCGGCGGCATATGACGTTACCGTAACAACGTCAGGCTTACGCCCCTTGATCTTCAGCACCAGTGGCCGCAGATCGGGGCTGTTGGGTGGATATCCTTCATCCAGAACGATTTCTACGCCCTGCTCCTTGAACTTCTTGCGCAGCGTATTGGCCATGTCCTGGCCCCAATCCGTGTTTTCATAAACCATTGCCACGGTTTTTGCCGGCTTGCCGCTCGCTTTGCCGGCGTAGGCGACAAAGTCAGCCATACCCTCTGCGTTAGCAGCAGCAGGCACCTGTGTAGCACGGAAAACGTACTTAAAGCCGCGTTCAGTAATCTCGCCCTTGCCTGCCAGGTCTACCACCCAGGGCACACTATATTTTTCGGCAACGGCAGTGGCCGGAAAGGTAGTGCCGCTCTGGAATGCGCCGAGCAACACGGGCACTTTTTCACGCGTGATCAACCTTTCTGTTTCAGTCAGGGCCACTTTCGGATCGCCCCGGGTGTCCGATTCCAGCAGCTTTAACTGGGCGCCGCCCAGTGATTTGATGCCGCCGCTTTCATTGATATGCTTTACCGCCAGATGTGTCGCACGCGACATATCACGGCCGATAGAAGCCGCCGCGCTGCCCGACAGGGGGATCAGATAGCCGATCTTGACCGGGTCTGCCGCGTGCGCAGCGCTGACGCCAAGCATTGCAACCACGCCGGCAAGGCAGGCGCGAACGATAAAATTTTTACGAGTGGTCATGAACCAAGTCTCCTGCTGATTTTTGAAAAAGAATATCTGTCAATTTATGACCGGGCCAATGCGCCATACAAGGCGTGCGTCAGCCGATCGGCGCGCGCGTTGAGCAGCACGCCCGCACCCATATGATTCATTGTGTAACCAAAGCCGATGCGGTATTGCGGACTGGCAAAACCCAGCGAGCCGCCCGCCCCCACGTGGCCGAAAGCGTCACGTCCGAAACTTGCGCTATCGAGCCCGCGTGCGTGGTTATCCATGCTGCGCATAAAGCCTGCAGCAAAACGCGTCGGCACCAGCAGGCACAAGTCTTCGTTGGTCGCAGAGGAAACCTCGGCGGCACGTTCTAGCGCCTCCCGCCCGATCACGCGCACGCCTTTGCGTTCGCCGCCCAGCGAGAGCGCGCTATACATGCGAGCCAGCGAACGGGCGTTGGTAATGCCGCCGGCTGCGCCGATTTCGGCGGCATGGCCCTGGCGCGAATTAAAGCCGCTGGGGCGCCAGCCACCCGTATTGCGAAAATACAGATTACTGATGCTCTCCGGCGTCGTGGCGATGGCATGCTCAAATGCATTGCGCGGCTGCTCTGCAGGCTTGGCCGGCACGATTCTGGCCACTCTTGACTCTTCGCTTTCGGGCAGGCCGATCCAGAAATCCAGACCCAACGGCCTCGCCACACGCTCTTGAAAGAAGCGTCCAAGGGATTGCCCGGCCACACGACGCACCACTTCGCCCACCAGCCAGCCGAACGTCAGGCCGTGGTAGCCCACGCTGGTACCCGGTTTCCAGTACGGCGCCTCCCGGGCCAGACGCGTGCTCATCTCGGTCCAGTCAAACACCGCGCCGTCGGGCAACATCTGCCGCAGCGCAGGTACGCCTGCCGAGTGATCCAGCAGCATGCGCACAGTGATGTCGCCTTTGCCTTGTGCGGAGAATTCGGGCCAGTAGTGGGCAACCCGCTGGTCAATGTCCAGCGCGCCGCCATCGGCCAGGATATGCGCGCATAAAGCGGTTGCCGCCTTGGTGTTGGAGAACACCACGCCAACCGTGTCCTGCTGCCATGGGCGTTGTGCCGGCAAATCTGCAAAACCGCCCCAGACATCAATAACAATGTCTCCGTCCTGTTCGACGGCGAGCGATGCGCCGTGTTCGATATCATCATCAAAGTTCTTGACGAAGGCATCCAGCACAGGCAGAAATTGCGGTGCGCAATAGCCCTGGACTTGTCCGCCGGCAAGGTCGGCGCGTTTCAGATCGATATTGACGATTTGTTTCTGCATGGGTATGGCATCAACGAACAAGCGGGGCGCGCGCGCCGAAACCCAGCAGGTACTTGGCACGCTCAGAGAGCGTGGGGATGACCTCTGCCGGCAGCGTGGACGTAAAGTCCGAGAAGAAGCGCAGCCATGATACGTTGTAGTTGCACAGGATAGCGCGGCGCTGGGCGTCGGTATGATTCGCGCCTGAACGATGCCAGGTGTTGGACAACCAGATCGCCACGGAACCGGCGGGCGCCGTCAGCGTGACCTCGCCTTCGAGCGAATCGCTGCCCCAGGGCGGCGACTTGCGCAGCTTGTGGCTGCCCGGCATCACGCGCGTCGCGCCATTGTCGGGCGTAAAGTCATCCAGCATCCAGACGTTTTGCAGCGTCAGCGGAAACTCGGGCAGCGGCTCGGCAATCTGACCCAGCGGCGCATCCACGTGCCATGCGCCTCCACCGGTCTGCGGGCCGATGCTGGTGGACTGGAAGTCGTGCAGATTGCAGTCTTCTCCCATCACATGCTGCACCATCGGCAGCACAACCGGGTGCTCGATCAGAGGAATGAGTTCAGGTTCTTTATTGAGCAGGTTCCAAACGCGCTGCGACTTGTCGTTATCGAACAAAGTAGGCAGGTGCAGGAAATTTTTGGAAACCTTGCTGATCGGCATGGGCCAGCGTGCGCCGGCATTATCGCGACGG
>DATGQC010000146.1:0-8726 GCA_035304425.1 Advenella sp. | reverse complement strand
GCCGAAAATCCACCACAATATCACCCGATTGTTGACCGGCTTTGAGCCTCAGATTTCTGCCATTGCGCTGATTCTAGCCATTGGCGTATGCGTGGCCTGGATCTGGACGGTATCCTGGCGCCTGCGCAGCAACCCTGCAGTCCTGTGGCGCGGCATCGTTTTGTCGGCCACCGGCCTGACCCTTACATGGATGCTGCTGGCGCTGTTGTGGCTGCCATCGATCAATTACAACCGAAGCTATAAGGCGGTATCCAAAGAGCTGGCCGCAGTCATTAAAGAAAACAATATCCCGGCCGACTGCATTCGCCAGCATGGCGTGGGATTGGGACAACGCGCCGCCTTCTATGTATTCGAAGGACTGCAATTTTCCTTCGACGCCCAATGTCAGTATGTATTGCTGCAGACCACTTTTGAAAAAATAGAGGATGAGGCCGAGCCTTACCCGGATAACGCTACACTGATCTGGCAGGGAAAACGCCGGCCAGATCGACACGAAGTGTTCCGCCTGATCCAACTGCCCGCCAGATAACCGGCCATGCCAGTGCGCCCCTCCCTGATGGCCGGACGTGACGCCATCCGCAACATTGTGCGCCTTGCCTGGCCCATGCTGATCAGCCAGTGGGCCGGGATCGCTTTCTCGGTTCTGGATAGCACGATGCTTGGGCATACTAATCCGGTATCGCTGCAGGCGATGGCGCTCTCGGTTTCAATCTTCATGACCATCCACATCGGACTGATGGGCGTTATTCATGCACTGGTGCCCATTTGCGCCCAGTTGTTCGGAGCTCAGCGACACACCGACATCGGCCGTTTTATTGGCCAGGGAATCTGGCTCTCGCTGTTTCTATCGTTGCTGGGTGGGTCGCTGCTGCTGTTTCCTGATGTATGGCTCAGCTTCTCGGGCGATCTGCCCGCGCAGGTTCGCCAGGAAGTGACCGTTTACCTGCGCATTTGCTGCCTCGCGCTGCCGGCTGCGCTGATGTTCCGCTGTGTCTATGCCCTGGCGACCGCAGTACAGCGTCCGCGCCTGCTTATGTACGTAAGCCTGGCATCCGTACTGGCCAAACTGCTCTTTAACTGGCTGCTCATTTTCGGCCATATCGGCTTTCCCTCCCTGGGCAGCGCCGGCGCTGCTGCCTCTACTGCCATTGTGTCCTGGCTTGCGCTTACGGCGGGCATCGTGGCGATCCTGCGCGACCCGTTCTACAGACAATTTCGGCTTATTCTGGGCAAACCGGCCTGGCCGGCGCAAAAAGAAATTCTGCAATTGGGCCTGCCCATGGGCGGCTCCTACCTTGCCGAAGTCAGCTCCTTTACCTTCATGGCTTTGCTGGCTGCGCGCGAAGGCACCTTTGTTTCCGGTGGGCACCAGATCCTGGCCAATCTGGTCTCCTTGCTGTACATGTTCCCGCTGGCTGTCGGCATTGCAACCTCATCGCTGGTTGCCCAATCGCTGGGAGCACGACAGTCCGGGCAGGCCCGGCGCCTGGCGTGCATCGGCGTCGGGCTGGGTCTGGCCGGCGTTGTCATCAGCCTGGCGGTGGTCATGGCCGCCAGGCCGCAGATCATCCAGATATACACCTCCGATCCGGCGATCGCCGCCATGGCCTATGCGCTGTTGACCATACTCCCGCTGCTGCATGGCAGCGATGCGTTACAATGCATGCTCTCCTATATATTGCGCGCGCACAAAATAGCGACCATGCCCTTTGTGATCCAGACCGGATCGCTCTTTGGCATTGGCCTGCTGGGTGGATGGTACTTCGGTTTCGGCCCGGGCTACCGCCAACTGGACGGTCTTGCCGCCGTGCTCACGCCAGGCGCACCGCCAGGCGTAGCGTCTCTCTGGATCATGTGCAGTTTCAGCATGCTGCTCTGCGCCATCACACTTGCCATCTGGTACTGGAAATCAGTCAATGCCCAAAAACGATAGTGTGCATAACACAAAGTCAAAATCCATCGATAAAAAAGTACCTCTCTGGTTGTGGCTATTGGGTCTGATGACCGCTATCGGCCCGCTCACCATCGACATGTATCTGCCCTCTTTTCCGGCCATTTCGGCCGATTTGCAGGTACCGCAGCATCGGGTCGAGCTGACAGTGTCCACTTATCTGCTCGGATTGGCGTTATCACAGTTGTTTTATGGTCCGATCGCTGATCGCTACGGACGAAAAAAACCCCTGCTGGGTGGTCTGATGATCTACATGCTGGCCACCATTGGTTGCGCCCTGGCAAGCAGTGTCGAATATCTGCTGTTTTTTCGTTGTATCCAGGCCTGCGGCGCCGCTGCCGCCATGGTGATTCCGCGCGCAGTTATTCGCGACCAGCTCAACACCCGGGATTCAGCCATGGCCATGTCCATGATGATGCTGATCATGGGCGTTGCGCCGATCCTGGCGCCATTGATGGGGGGCTATCTGTCTCCGATCACGGGCTGGCGCGGCCTGTTTGCCGTGATGCTGTTCTATAGCGCCATTATGTTCTTGCTGGCGATTTTCCGATTAAGGGAAACCATGCCGCCGGAAAAGGCTGTGCCGCTGCACTTGCGCACCATCGCAAAAAACTATGCCGGGCTGTTGCGCGATCGCAATTACATGGGCTTCTCCCTGGCCGGCGGAATCGGCATGTCAGGCCTGTTTGCCTATATTTCGGTCTCGCCCGCTGTTTTTATCAATATGTATGGTGTGCCGCAACAGCATTTCGGTCTGTTTTTTGGCTTAAATGCATTCGGTCTTATTGTGGGCTCGCAGATCAGCGCCCGCCTGTTGCGCGTACACTCGCCCCTGGGTATTTTGCGTACCGCCCTGACCTCTGGCTTCGTGAGTATTCTTATCGGCCTGAGTTTGTCCCTGGCCGGCATGCTCAATCTGACGCTGCTTACGCTTACGCTGCTGGGTTTTACCACCAGCCTGGGCTTCATCCTGCCCAACGCAACGGCATTGGCCCTCCGGGACCAGGGACATCGGCTGGGCGTTGCCTCTGCCTTAATGGGCTGCCTGCAGTTTTTATTCGGCACCCTCAGCAGCAGTATCGTGAGCAGCAGTCTGGCCGACACCCCCGTGCCGCTGTTTGTCGGTTTAGGCATTTGCACCCTGCTGGCACTGCTGTGTGGCAAGGTGCTGGCCAAGCCGGCAGATCGTTATTTTGGCGGCTGATCCGCGCAGCCGCTGTGCAAATCGGCAGCAAGCGTGGGCACAATCCCACGGTTTGGCAATAAATGCTTGAATTTATTTCGTTTTTCGTCTTATAATCTATGGCTAACCTTGATTGAATGTCGAAAACTTAACGTTGTTGATTAAACGTAAGGTAGCGATATGCGTTCAAAACATGGACGCCGGGTCTTATGGCAAAAGGCGTTTTATGGCAAACCCTGTCTTATGCTTATGTCTTAAGGCAAACCGTTTTTCACGGGTAACATTTTCAGCGTCTGTCTCGGGATTTATCTGCGGTCAGACGCCCCCACAGAAGGCTGGCCTGGGCCAAAAATCAGGTCTTCAAACTTAACGAGGTCATCATCATGGCAAAAGTATGCCAAGTAACCGGCAAACGCCCAATGTCCGGTAATAATGTTTCACACGCAAACAATAGAACAAAACGCCGTTTCCTGCCTAACCTGCAGAGCCGTCGTTTCTGGGTTGAAAGCGAAAACCGCTGGGTTCGCCTGCGCGTTTCTACAAACGCCCTGCGCACAATCGACAAGAAAGGCATTGATGTCGTTCTTGCTGAAATGCGCGCCAACGGCCAAAGCGTTTAATTCATTCCTACTAACGATTAACTCCAGGAGCCCATCATGGCAAAAGGCATTCGCGAAAAAATCA
The DNA here is from genome assembly GCA_035304425.1 of Advenella sp. Classification (GTDB taxonomy): domain Bacteria; phylum Pseudomonadota; class Gammaproteobacteria; order Burkholderiales; family Burkholderiaceae_B; genus Advenella. The sequence continues at coordinate 4,908 of DATGQC010000146.1, read as the reverse complement.
AGCTGGAATCCACAGCTGGTACTGGTCATTTCTACACAACGACCAAAAACAAACGCAACACTCCAGAAAAAATGCTGATCAAAAAATTTGATCCTGTTGCGCGCAAACACGTAGACTACAAAGAAACAAAACTGAAGTAATCTGCTACTTGCCCAAACACAAGGCCCCGCGCCTCGCCTGCTTTCCAGAATGCAGTGCAAGCGCGGGGCTTTATTTTTGCGCAGACCACGCTACTGCTCGGGCTTGGCCGACGATTTTACAGAGTCCAGAAAGCTGCGCATCAGCCTGCCCTGATAGCGCGACCGATGATAAATAATCGACAGCTGACGCGTCAGGTTCAAAAACGGCGTATGCAACAATGCCAGCCGGCCGGAACTGACGGCATGAGTGACCGCCACTTGCGGTAAAAAGGCAATCCCCAGCCCGGCAATCACTGCCTGCTTGATGGCTTCGATCTGACCCAGTTCCATCACCACTTTTGCCTGCGGCAGTTTATCCAGCTCCACATCGCTGACCGCGCGCGTGGCTGACCCACGCTCACGCAGAATCCAGCGCGCGTCAATGAAATCAGCCGGCTGCAGATTGCCAATTGCCGCCAGCGGATGATCCGGACGGGTGCATACGCACAGCGAGTCGTCCATCCAATGCACCGACTCAATGGCCTCGTGGTGCACGGCGCCTTCCACACAAGCCACATCTATGCTGTGGTCCACAATCTGCCGGACAATCTCATCTGTGTTTGCAACATTCAGATAAACCGTCACCCTGTCATTATTGGTCACAAATCCGCTTAACAGATCACCCACCCGATAATTGCCAACGGTGTTGCTGGCGCCGATCCGAAACTCTCCTGTCAATATGTCTGCCTGATCATCGGCGCGCTGACGAAACTCGATCATTCTTTCAATGATTTCCTGCGCCAGGGGCAACAGCCGTCTGCCCTTTTCATTCAAGTACAACCTGCCCTTGTCGCGATCAAACAACGACCCACCCAGTTGCTTTTCCAGTTCAGCCAGCGCCATGCTGGCGGCTGGCTGAGTCAGATGCAAAGAATCGGCGGCAGCCTTGACGCTGCCAAGACGCGCGATGCTGATAAAAACATCAAGCTGTTTGGGACTGAATGAAGCCATCAGCTTTCCTTATTCTACTTATAAACTATTGTAACTTTACTTATACCATATCCGGGCCTATGATCGATACCTATCAGTAATAAGCTAATGGATATTTAATATATTATGACACTCACGGCCACGTCTTCCCACGCTTTGTCAGCCACTGTCACACCTGCTGCAACGAGCGTGCATCCAGTCAAAGGCAGCAGTTCCGCCCAGCCTCGCAAAAACTCGCTTTGGCCGGGGCTGTTTCTGTCAGTAGCCATTGCCCTGGTGGCCGAGTTTGCCGGGCGCGCCCTGCCCATTATTGGCGGACCTGTTTTCGGAATTCTGCTGGGGATAGTGTACCGGAGCGCATTTGGCTTACATGCCACGCTGCAGCCCGGCATCACCTTTTCTTCCAAGAAAATATTGCAAGTGTCTATTATCCTGCTCGGCTTTGGCCTGAGCTTTACTCAGATTATGGCAACGGGCGGAGAATCGCTGGCAGTAACGCTAGTGACTGTGACCGTGGCGTTTGGGAGCGCCTGGGTGCTGGGACGCCTGCTGCGCACCCCATCTGACCTGACGACATTGATCGGCGTGGGCACGGCCATTTGCGGCGGCTCAGCCATCGCAGCAGTCACGCCTATTCTGAAGCCCTCGGAACACGACACGGCATTTGCCATCTCCACCATTTTCCTGTTCAATATTGTCGCCGTGCTCACCTTTCCGGCTTTAGGGCATATGCTGGGGTTGAGCGATTACGGATTCGGCATGTGGGCTGGCACCGCCATTAACGATACCTCTTCCGTGGTCGCTGCGGGTTATGCCTATAGTCATTCGGCCGGGGACTTTGCCACGATTGTCAAACTGACCCGCGCCACGCTGATTATTCCGATCTGCTTGTTTCTGGTTGTACTGGTGGGCATGCGTAATCGCCGACAGGGCAATCAGTCGGTCAGCCTGGCAAAAATATTTCCATGGTTCATTATCTGGTTTCTGCTTGCTTCGCTGGCGCGCAGCACCGGTCTCATGCCCGAGATCATGCTCGACTGGATCAATGTTGCGGCCAAGTTCCTGATCGTCGTCGCTCTGGTTGCTGTTGGGTTGTCAGCCGATATGCGCAAAATCTTTGCCACCGGCCCCCGCCCTATCCTGCTGGGTTTTCTTGTATGGATGGCCGTATCGGTCAGTAGCCTGATAGTGCAATACGCCATGGGCCAGATGTAAGCTGTCGTGCTGTCAGCTGGCCGGGCCAGAAAATGGACCGCCCCGATTGTATCGGAGGCGGTCCTTTTTTTTACAGTGCCCGGCTGGCGAGTCATAAAAGCATGACCACACGTTCATTGCGTCAGCTCATAGCAACAGATTGGTTTTGCCTTGCCTGTGCCCAACCAATCAGATGACTGCGGTTCTGGTCTTCAGCCACGCCAATGCAGCGCCGGATACCCGCGGTGCAAGCCGGCGATAAACGTCTTCATGATAAGCATTCAGCCACGACAATTCCTGCTCGCTCAGCAATTGCTTTTCAATACAACGTGTATCAATCGGGCAAAGCGTCAGCGTTTCAAACTTGAGGAAGTTGCCGAATTCGGACAGGCCGGCCGGCACGGCACAGATCAGGTTTTCAATACGAATACCCCACTGGCCCGGCCGGTATAAACCAGGCTCATCCGAGGTGATCATGCCGGCTTTCATCTCCGTATTGGGGAAACGGTAGGCGCGATGCGAGATCATTTGCGGACCTTCGTGCACATTCAGGAAATATCCAACCCCATGCCCGGTCCCGTGGCCGAAATCCAGCAGTTGAGCCCACAATGGCGCGCGCGCCAGCGTATCGAGCAACGGCGCCGGATAGTCTTCCGGAAACACGGCTGCCGCCAAACCAATCATGCCCTTGAGCACCAGCGTAAAATCGCGGCGATGATCAGCGCTGATCGTACCGACGGGCACCACCCGTGTGATATCGGTGGTGCCGTTCAGATATTGTCCACCGGAGTCGATCAAAAGCAAGCCATCGCCTTCGATGACAGAGAATGACTCGGGCGTTGCCATGTAATGCGGCATCGCGCCGTTGGCATTGAAACCGGCAATAGTGGAAAAACTGGGCGAGACAAAATGGGGCTGGCGAGCACGGGCTGCCGTGATCTGTTCGTCAATCGTCAGCTCGGTCACTGGCTCGCCCTTCTCCATGGCGGTCTCGAACCAGGCAAAAAACTCGCACAGCGCGGCGCCATCCTGTTCCATGGCCTGTCGGACGTTAGCAATCTCGGCCTGGTTTTTTACGGATTTGAAGCGTTGCGAAGGATTCAGCTTCTCGACCAATGACACCGAACGGGCGTACGCCAGCAGCCCCACCGTTGTGCGGGCAGGATCAATCAGCAACGCTTCGTGAGGCAGCGCCGTTAGTGCGCCTTGAATATCATCATATCCCTCAACGGTGACACCATCTGCTGCGAGCCGGGCAATCAGTTCAGGGCCGATTTTTGTCTTGTCGATGAACAGCACAGCAGTATCCGGTCCGATCAGCATATGCGACAGGAAAACCGGATTGTAGGAAACGTCGGAACCACGCAGATTCAGGAGCCAGGCAATATCGTCCAGCGCGCTGATCAAATGCCATTGTGCACCGGCCTGGTCCATGGCCTGGCGCACTTCCTGCAGATTTTGCCGACGGCTGCGCGCAGCAAAGGGGGCCACATGCTCAACCACGGGCGCTGCCGGTAAACCCGGCCTGTCCGGCCAGATTGCCGCCAACAGATCGCTATCGGTTTTCAATATGCTGTCGCTGCGCGTCAGCGCCTGGCGCAACTCCTGCGCCGCTTTCAGGCTAAGCACATGCCCATCTACCCCAACGACCTGCCGATTGGCAAGGTTCGCTTCAAGCCATGCATTGACACCGGGCACATCAGCCTGGCCTTGTTTCATCAACGTCAGCCCACTATTGCTTAGCTGTTTTTCCGCCTGTTCCCAATAGCGGGAATCAACCCAGAGACCAGCAAAGTCGCTGGTGACCACCACGGTGCCGACGGAACCGGTAAAACCACTCAGCCAGCGTCGCCCCTGCCAGTACTCTGGAAGATATTCCGACTGGTGAGGATCTGCAGACAGAATAAGATAAGCATCAATATGCTGCGCGGCCATCGCGATACGCAATTGCTGCAGGCGTTCAGAAGCGGTTGACATAGTAAACAGGAACTCCGGGAAACAATCATATATGCATCACCGCAACAATCGTCACAGTGATGCGCAAACATTTACAATACACCATCACCGCAAAAAAAACATGCGGTCGGCCCAGTTACATTCCAAGACGTTGCCCTATGACTACCTTTTCTACTCTCATCCGCGGCGCTGCCATCAGCGGTCTTATCGGTGTGGCTGCCGGCGCATTCGGTGCACATGGTCTGAAAAACCATGTGGATCCGGCGTTGCTGCCCATCTGGCACACCGCTGTACTCTATCAGCTGATCCATACGCTGGCGATGTTGATGCTGGTGGGCCTGGCCGCCCATATCAACGACAACGCGCTGCGCTGGATCAGTCGGCTTTTCGCAGCGGGTATTGCCATTTTCAGCGGCAGCCTGTACCTGCTGGTACTGACCAGTGTGAAATGGCTGGGGGCCGTTACGCCTATCGGCGGCGCATGTTTTCTGGCAGGCTGGTTATGCCTGGCCTTGGCAGCAAGCAGCAAAGCCGAACGATAACTGTCCCGGCCTATCCAGGAAAATACTTTGCAACCGGACAGTGCCGAGCCTGGCACGGCCGAAATGACAGTCTTGATATTACAGTCTTGATATTACAGCCTTGATAC
>DATGQC010000145.1:0-5178 GCA_035304425.1 Advenella sp. | reverse complement strand
TCCTTGAAGCAATCGATACTGGCGCCCACATACGGCAATCCAAGCGAGGCGCGTATGAAATGAGAGGTCTTGCGGATTGCCGCTACCGGCTGCTACCAGTAAGACACGGGTTCGAATAAAACAGTAGCAAAGGTTAAGGACAAATGCCGTTACCCGTAAGCCACGATCGCTGCGTGCGACCGGAGGATATAAAAAACGCCTAGGCACGAATGCCGGTAGGCGAAAATGCATACGACACTTAGGATGAAACGCATGCATTGCTTAATATTACAAAAATTAACGTTTATTAACAATTCCGGGTTTACCCGGAATTAAACAAAATCCGTCGCAAACAAAAAACACAGGAATAAGGAACCAAGACGCAGTTGTTTAACCAACGCCGTCAGACCGGGGGCTGACAGCCAATCCAAAGCGCTGCTCCCAAAGATTTATCGCATGCGGCAACACGACACCAGTGAATGGAAAAGCATATTGAAATCTTGATGCACGCATATAAAAAGCATCTGCTCAGGATAGGCATACTCCTGCTCAGCGCGATGCAAGACAAGCAATACAACAACCCTTTCGCGCGGAGCTTGTGCCGCCTGATCATGGCAATGTCGCGCGCTAGTACCGGAACTTGTTGAATGGCGCGAGTCAAAGCTACTGCTACCGTTTGGAATTAACTTTATATAATCAGAATCCGTGATTTCGGAGGCTCACATGAAACGACTGCTTGTATTGCTGATTCCCGGCATTTTTCTTACGGCCTGCGCCCATACATCCGTAAACCTACCCAATCCAGCGTCCTTGTATTGTGAAGAATCGGGCGGAAAAATCGCCATCAAAAATGGTGAAAATGGTCAGATTGGTGTTTGCTCATTTCCTAATGGATGGGAAATAGAGGAATGGGAGCTCTATCGTCGTGCACACCCACAATTAACCCTTTAATGCCGCATCCACCTGCCTGGCACTACCGCTGGGCATACGGTGCATGTGCATAAGACTATCCATACAAAGCGACAATATACAAATTGAATGCAGGTTCGGCAAGCGCGTAAGCGAGCCAAAAAATTGCTTATCACATCAGTGATCTGAATGGAAAGCGCGCCGTCGGCGTTGTTCCGGATGTCGCGGGCTCGCGGCCAGACACAGGGATCCATGGGCAATAGTATTGCCAAAATCTGCTTGCATACCACCAGACATTCGTAGGCGCATCTTATAATCTGTTGATTTTGATGATTTTTGATTCTATGCAATCAACAGGTTTCAATACTGTGGTGCGAGCGAAGAGACTCGAACTCTTACACCTTTCGGCGCTGGAACCTAAATCCAGTGCGTCTACCAATTCCGCCACGCTCGCATCAAAGAACGGGGATTATAGTAGGGTTTGGCGCTCTGCGTAAAGAAATTATGTCAATTCGGTGATTTTTATAGTCGAAATAACCGTAAATAGCGATAAAAAACCCACAAAACGCCAAATCATCATCAAAAACAAGCTGGCTTTCAGAATCGGCACAACACAGCGATATGACAGGGCAAACGAATAAATCACACGCAAAAAATGTCAGCCACGCCGCTTGTGAAACAATGTGCTCCCGAAGGTCATTAATGAACAAATCCGCATCTGGCTCGTGTTGGCTGATCAAAAATTTGTACAGGAGCCGCATGCAGAGAAAAGCCGCCGTCTCATAGAGAAGATGAGCAGCGCATCTACGCGGAACATCCCCTATAAATGGTAAACTTGCGCATCTACGCAAGGTCTGTCATGAATCCTAAATTACGTCTGCTGCAACCCTATCCCTTCGAGAAACTACGGGCCCTGCTCGCAACCGCGCCCCCCCCGCCGGCCGGGCTGCCCCACGTCAATCTGTCTATCGGAGAGCCCAAGCATGCCACACCGGCATTGGTGAACGAGGCAATCACCAATCACTTATCCGGCCTGTCCGCCTATCCTCCGACCAAGGGCGACGCGCTGCTGCGTGAAACGATTGCCGCCTGGATCGGCCGCCGTTATGACATGCCTGCACCGGACGCGCAAAGCCAGGTTCTGCCATGCCTGGGATCCCGGGAAGCGCTGTTTGCCTTTGCTCAAACCGTGCTTGATGGCACCAGCGACAGCCTGGTCATCTGTCCGAATCCGTTTTACCAGATTTATGAAGGCGCGACCCTGCTGGGCGGCGCGCAGCCCTATTACGTCAACGCCGTGCCTGAACGCAACTTCAGCCCCGACTGGTCGGCCGTGCCTGAGCATATCTGGGAAAAAACACAATTGCTATTTGTCTGCTCTCCTGGCAATCCGGCAGGCAATGTCATGCCGGAAGCCGAGTGGGCAGTGTTGTTCGAACTGTCGGACCGCTACGGCTTCGTCATTGCTTCCGATGAATGTTATTCCGAAATCTATTTCGACGATGCACACCCGCCGGTAGGCGTCTTACAAGCCGCCTACCGGCTGGGCCGTACTGATTTTAAAAATTGCGTATGTTTCTCCAGCCTGTCCAAACGCTCGAATGTGCCCGGTATGCGCTCGGGGTTCGTCGCTGGCGACGCTACCCTGCTTGAATCGTTTCTTCTGTATCGTACTTATCATGGTAGCGCCATGAGCCCGGTATTCAGCGCCGCCAGCACAGCCGCATGGAACGATGAAACGCACGTTGAACAGAACCGCGCACTGTATAAAGCCAAATTTGATGCGGTCTACCCCATTCTGGCTAACGTACTGGACGTAAAAATGCCCGATGCTTCGTTCTATCTCTGGGCGGGAACGCCGGTTGCCGATCCTGATTTCGTTCGTGATTTGTTTGGCACACAGCATGTGACAGTGCTGCCCGGCAGTTATCTGGCACGTGAAGCCCATGGAATCAATCCGGGAGCCAATCGCATCAGATTGGCGCTGGTTGCGCCGCTGGATCAATGTGTGGAAGGCGCCCAGCGTATCGCCCGATTTGTCCGTGATCGCTACCGCAGCTGACAATAACCCGGCGTACGCTCGCAACCGGGCCGCTGCAGCAATCCAGGTAAAGGACCGCGCAAGCGCTCAGTTTCACTGTAACGCCGGGGATTTTGTTAAGCTTCAGTATCCCGAGAAAGAAAAGCGCATCGTCCGGTCATGGGCAGCCCCATCCGGAATATGACCTAGCTTTCACAATTGTCTTTTTTATTTTTCAAACTATCCAAATCTTATGAATACTGACCTTCAAACCGTTCTGGAAAAAGCGTGGGACGACCGCGCCAATCTGTCTTCCTCTACTGTTTCAGCCGACGTGCGCGATGCCGTGAGTACCGCCCTGGCCGGGCTGGACAACGGGACGCTGCGCGTTGCCGAGAAAAAGGACGGGGACTGGGTAGTAAACCAATGGTTGAAAAAAGCAGTGCTGTTATCGTTCCGCCTGAATGACAACGTGGTTATGAATAATGCGCCAATGCAGTTTTTCGATAAAGTGCCGCTCAAGTTCCAGGACTTCAGCGAAGCAGATTTCAAGGCAGGCGGCTATCGCGTCGTGCCCAACGCCGTCGCGCGTCGTGGCGCTTTTATCGGTAAAAACGTGGTCCTGATGCCTTCATACGTCAATATCGGCGCCTATGTAGATGAAAACACCATGGTCGATACCTGGGCAACAGTGGGATCCTGCGCGCAGATCGGCAAAAACGTCCATCTGTCTGGCGGCGTGGGCATTGGCGGCGTGCTGGAGCCGTTGCAGGCGAACCCGACCATTATCGAAGACAACTGCTTTATTGGCGCACGTTCTGAAGTGGTCGAAGGCGTGATTGTTGAAGAAAATTCAGTCCTCGCCATGGGCGTCTTTATTTCCCAAAGCACCAAAATCTATAACCGCGAAACCGGCGAAGTAACTTATGGTCGTGTACCTGCCGGATCCGTGGTGGTTCCGGGTTCTCTGCCTGCGGCCGACGGTTCACACAGCCTGGCCTGCGCCGTAATCGTCAAACGTGTGGACGCGCAAACCCGCGCCAAGACCAGCATCAACGATCTGCTGCGTGCCTGATCATGAGTAATGCAATTTCTTCACCGGTGCTCGCCCTGACACAGACGCTGATCGCCCGCCAGTCGGTCACGCCGGACGACCGGGATTGCCAGCAGACACTGGCTGCAGAACTGGCTGATTCGGGCTTTGTGGCAGAGCATCTGCCGTTCGAAGAAGTGCAAAATCTCTGGCTGCGACGCAACACTGCGTCGCCGCTGCTTGTTTTTGCAGGGCATACGGATGTGGTTCCCACCGGTCCGCTGGAGCAATGGGACAGCGATCCCTTTGTTCCCACGATTCGGGACGGCAAGCTGTACGGCCGTGGTGCAGCCGATATGAAAAGTTCGATCGCCGCATTTACCATCGCCGCCAAAACGTTTGTGCAGGCGCACCCCGATCATCGGGGTTCCATTGCCATGCTTATTACTTCCGACGAAGAAGGACCGTCCATCAATGGCACAGTCAAGGTCTGCGACTATCTGAAGCAACAAGGCGTGCAGCCGGATTACTGTATCGTGGGCGAACCCACGTCAACCGCCACGCTGGGTGACGTCATCAAGAACGGACGCCGGGGGTCCCTGTCAGGCAAGGTCGTGATCAAAGGTTTGCAGGGGCACGTGGCCTATCCTCATCTTGCCCGCAATCCGATTCATTTGTGCGCACCGGCATTGCATGAGCTGGCGAGTACCGAATGGGATCAGGGCAATGAATACTTCCCGCCCACCACCTTCCAGATTTCCAATTTCCATGCAGGTACGGGCGCAACCAATGTTGTCCCTGGCAGCGCGGAATTTCTGTTCAATATCCGATTTTCCACCGCCAGCACGGTTGAATCGCTTAAAGCGCGCGTGCAGGGCATTCTGGATGCGCACCAGCTGGAAAGCAGCGTTGAATGGACCCTCGGCGGCGAACCCTTTCTGACGCCACGCGGTGAACTATCCGAGGCCTTGTCGGCCGCGATCCATGACGTAATGGGTGTGCAAACAACACTGTCCACGACAGGTGGCACGTCAGACGGACGGTTCATTGCGAAAATTTGCCCGCAGGTAATTGAATTCGGGCCGATCAACGCCACTATCCATCAGATCAACGAGCATATAGAGGTCGACAGCCTGGAGCCGCTAGCCGCCATTTATCGTAAAACGCTTGAAAACCTTCTGCTTTAGACTGTCATAATGCAGTTGCATATCAAACTTTTAATATCGGATATTCTATG
>DATGQC010000144.1:0-2107 GCA_035304425.1 Advenella sp. | reverse complement strand
CAGCAAACACCCCTTCCGAGGCATTATCAAGCCCGTAGGCGATCGCTGCCGCCGTCGGCTCATTCAGCAGGCGAAGAACGTTCAGGCCGGCCACGCGCGCGGCATCGCGGGTTGCCTGGCGCTGGGTATCGTCAAAATACGCCGGCACGGTGATCACAGCCCCCACCAGATCATCACCCAGTACATCTTCAGCACGCTGGCGCAATTTGGCCAGAATCTGCGCCGAGACATCGACCGGCGTTTTGTCGCCCTGGCGGGTGCGAATGCGCACCGTCCCCTGACCGGGAGAAAACTCATAGGGCAGCTTCATGCCGACCGCTTCGTCATAGGAGCGGCCCATCAGTCGCTTGACGGAAACCAGCGTATTCAACGGATCGGTATTCTGTTTACGAACGGCGGGATAGCCGATTTCCACACTGTGGCCGTCCAGGTATCGCACGACAGAAGGCAGCAGTTCCTTGCCGTTTTCGTCGGCCAGAACTTCGGGAATACTGTTGCGCACTGCGGCCACCAGCGAGTGGGTCGTGCCCAGATCAATGCCTACCGCGAAACGACGCTGATGAGGGACCGGAGAGTCTCCGGGTTCGGAAATCTGTAAGAGTGCCATGCTTTGAAAATTCTATTTAGGTTGACGCAGCAACGCTTTGGCGTCCTGATGGATTTTCGAAATGAACATACCTTCGCGTACTTTTGCGGTTGCCGCCGGGATGTCTTTCCGGACATCTAGCAGCGTTTGCAGCTGTGCATACAGGTCGGCCTCGGCCTGTTCCAGCGTGTGCAGAAATTCGCGCACGCGCTGGGCATCGGGCGCATCGCGTAACTCGTCCAGCGCTTCGTGCCACTCCATTTGTGCCATCAGAAATTGCGGGGCCATGGCCGTATTGTTTTCGGCGCCAATATCGGCCCCTGCCCGCTCGCACAAATAGCGTGCCCGAGCCAGCGGATTTTTGAGGACCTGATAAGCTTCATTGATACGCGATGACCATTGCATGGCGACGCGCTTCTCGGCAGCAGATGCTGTAGAGTAACGATCCGGATGCACCCGGCCAGACACGGTCTTCCATGCCTGCTCCAGGTCGGGCAATGATACGGCAAACTGCTCAGGTAAACCGAACAACGAGAAATGCGATGCTGCCTGCTCTGTCACGTTTACACCGTAAATGATTCGCCGCAGCCGCAGGCCGCTTTTTCATTGGGATTGGTGAATTTAAACCCTTCATTCAATCCCTCACGGGCGTAATCAAGTTCGGTGCCGTCGATATAAGGCAGGCTTTTCGCATCCACGAAAACCTTCACACCGTGGCTTTCAAATACCTGATCAGCGGTATCCGGTTCATCAACATATTCCAGTTTGTACGCCATGCCGGAACAACCTGTCGTGCGTACGCCCAGGCGCAAACCAATGCCCTTACCACGCTTTTGGAGGTAGCGTTCAATGTGCTGCGCCGCTTTTTCGGATAAGGTAATGGCCATAACGTTTAAACCGTATGCTTGTCTTTGTAATCCTGAACAGCCGCCTTGATGGCGTCTTCAGCCAGAATCGAACAGTGAATTTTAACGGGCGGAAGCGCCAGCTCTTCGGCAATCTGCTTATTGCGGATGTCGAGCGCCTGATCCAGCGTCTTGCCTTTTACCCATTCGGTAACCAGCGAGCTGGAGGCGATGGCGGAACCGCAGCCGTAGGTTTTGAATCGTGCATCTTCAATTACACCATCCTTGTTGACCTTGATCTGCAGTTTCATTACGTCGCCACAGGCCGGCGCGCCGACCATACCGGTGCCGATAGACTCGTCGCCTTTCTCGAACGAACCGACGTTACGGGGATTTTCATAGTGATCAAGAACTTTGTTGCTGTATGCCATGATAATTTCTCCTGAAACTGTTAATGCGCAGCCCACTGAACACTGTTCAGATCGATGCCTTCCTTGGCCATTTCCCACAAGGGAGACATATCGCGCAGTTTGTCGACTCGGGACTTGATGAGTTCGACAGCGTAATCGATTTCTTCTTCGGTTGTGAAGCGGCCGATGGTAAACCGGATGGAACTGTGCGCCAGCTCGTCATTGCGGCCCAGTGCGCGCAGCACATAAGAGGGTTCAAGGCTGGC
>DATGQC010000143.1:0-2727 GCA_035304425.1 Advenella sp. | reverse complement strand
GGGGGCTGCAGGCACATCAATTACAGACGCAATTTATTCGGCGGGTTTCAATTCCAATAGTCGCTTTTATGAAGCGTCGGAGCAGTTGCTGGGCATGCACGCCCGGGCGTATCGGGCTGGCGGGCAGGGCGCTGTTATCCGGTTTGCTGTCGGGCAATGCTCGCTGGGCGCCATTCTGGTGGCGCAAAGTCATCGCGGCATTTGCGCCATTATGCTGGGCGATGATCCGGATGCGCTGCTGCGCGATTTGCAGGATCAATTTTCCAGAGCCCAGCTTGTCGGGGGCGATGCCGCATTTGAGCGTCTGGTGGCGCAGGTAATCGGGTTTGTGGAGGCGCCGTCGGTAGGGCTGAATCTGCCGCTCGATGTCCGCGGCACGGCTTTTCAGGAGCGGGTGTGGCAGGCATTACGGGACGTGCCTGCCGGCGCGACGGTCAGTTATGCTCAGATCGCAGAGCGTATCGGGGCGCCCACTGCTGTCCGCGCCGTGGCCCAGGCTTGTGGCGCCAATCGCATTGCCGTTGCCATCCCTTGTCATCGCGTGGTCAGGCGCGATGGCGATATTTCAGGCTATCGCTGGGGCGTAGAGCGCAAGCGCCAGTTGCTGGAACGGGAAGCGGGCACGCAATCATGATCGGTAGCGCAATTGGCCGTGTGATCATGCGGTTGCATCACTGATCGCTATCATGAGCGTTGGCCGATGGCAACGGGTGTTTGATGTGTCCAGGCTGGCCTGGCGACGCAGATGATACTCAGGGAGCCGGGGGGCGTGGAATCAGCAATTGAATAATTGAATATTTGTGGGAGAATAATCGCGTAATAAGGCCAATCGCGTAACCGATGCCGGCAGTGCAGCCAATTAGCCGGCCCAGGCGACCATCGCACGTGCGGGGCACAGAATAAATTCAAAAAAGAGAGAGACTTATGACAGATGAAATGCAGATGGGCCTGATGCAGCCGCATCCATTGCTGATATCTTCGCTGATTATCCATGCCGAACGCCATCATGCTGATGGCCAGATTGTCTCGCGCCGCGTAGAGGGGGACATACATCGCTATCATTGGCGCGATGTGGCCCGCCGTTCCCGGCAGGTGGCGCGTGCGCTTGACGCCATGACGCTGCCGCTTTCCGCGCGGGTGGCGACGCTGGCCTGGAACGGCTATCGGCACCTGGAACTATATTTCGGTGTCAGTGGATCGGGCAGGGTGCTGCATACCATTAATCCGCGTCTGCATCCTGATCAAATCGTATGGATTGCCAATCATGCCGACGACAAGGTCTTGTGCTTCGATCTGAGTTTTCTGCCTCTGGTACAGGCAGTGCAGGGTAAGTGTCAAACGATCAGGCAGTATGTTGCGCTATGCGACCGTGATGCATTGCCATCCGACAGTGCAATACCGGGCCTGATCAGTTATGAGCAGTGGATCGAAGCACAATCTGACGACTATCGCTGGCCGCTGTTTGATGAAAATGCCGCTTCCAGTATGTGCTATACCAGCGGCACCACAGGCGATCCGAAAGCGGTCATGTACAGCCATCGTTCAACGCTGCTGCATGCCTACGGGGCGGCATTGCCAGATTCCATGGCGATGTCGGCGCGCGATGTGATCCTGCCGGTGGTGCCCATGTTCCATGTCAATGCCTGGGGCATTCCGTATGCGGCGGCACTGACCGGCGGCAAGCTGGTCTTTCCCGGCCCCATGCTGGATGGAAAATCGGTCTACCAGCTGATAGCGCAAGAAGGGGTGACATTTGCCGCCGGCGTGCCAACCGTATGGCAAATGCTGCTTGACTATGTTAAAGGTGAAGGCCTGACGTTTTCTACCCTTAAGCGTACCGTGATTGGCGGTTCGGCCTGTCCGCCGGCCATGATACAAGCGTTCCAGGAGCAATACGGCGTCGAGGTTATTCATGCCTGGGGAATGACAGAGACCAGCCCGCTGGGAACGCTGTGTACGTTGAAAAACAAATCGCTCATGTTGCCGGTCCAGGAGCAGATGGAACTGCGACGCAAGCAGGGCCGGGCAATGTTTGGGGTAGATTTCAAAATTGTCGGCGACGATGCCGCCGAACTGCCGTGGGACGGTGAAACATACGGCGATTTATACGTCAGGGGGCCATGGGTAGTGCGTGACTACTACCCCGGCAATGACAATGCAGCACTGGTGGACGGCTGGTTTCCCACAGGAGATGTGGCGACCATTGACCCTGATGGCTACCTCCAGATCACTGATCGCAGCAAGGACGTAATCAAATCTGGCGGCGAATGGATCAGCTCGATCAACATCGAAAACATCGCCATGGCGCATCCGGCTGTGCAACTGGCCGCCTGCATCGGTATCAGCCATGTCAAATGGGACGAGCGCCCGATCATCGTGGTCGTCAGGCGACCGGAGATGACGCTGGATAAGGAAGAGCTGCTGCGGTTCTATGAAGGCAAAATTGCCAAATGGCAGATCCCGGATGACGTCATATTCGTCGAGAGCATTCCTCTTGGCGCAACAGGGAAAATGCTCAAATCCAAAGTGAGGCAACTGCCTGAGGTCACCGCGTATTGCGCACTAGCGGCCGGTCTGCAGGAACCTCGGGCATAGTTGTTTTTACCGCTTTGCAAAAAAAGGTCAGCGGGCGGCCGGCATATGTGCGGACGGCGCGCCGATGGTCCGCTGATGTCAGCGCGTGGTTTTTTCCCAGATCATTTCCGCGGCGACCGACAAGGGTTCCTT
>DATGQC010000142.1:0-15991 GCA_035304425.1 Advenella sp. | reverse complement strand
TGACGCACGCGGTACGTATCCCTTGAATTTTCCCGCCAACCTCTCCAATACCAGTCCTTATGGTACTGCTAATGCAGCCTCAAGTGGGTCTGGCATCTGGCTATAGGCTTTAGTGGATGCGGCACATTGGCGCCGCCCTTTTCATTATTCTCGCCAGCCTGTGTCAGGCCACGCCATGACTCTGGACGTTAAACGCCGCTCGTCAACTGTTTGCGCGCAGCCTCATGAATCCGGGCATACAGGTTGTTGCCGTGCGCATCGATCCCCACGGTCACCGGCCCGAGCCCCTTCACCCGCAGGCGCACGACGCGATAATGAGTCAGCATATCGGTCCAGCCCACTTCCAGCACCTCTTCGATGGCCTGGCTCAGGAGTGTGCAACCGCCGCCCAGAAACGACAGATATACGCAACCGGCCTCTTGCATCGCCTGGGCGCTGGCCTGGTCCAGCCCCCCCTTGCCGCCGGTCGCATGCAGTTGTAACTCGCGGATCAGCCGGGGCATATGCGGATTGAAACGGGTGCTTGTGGTGGGATTAATGTACAGAATCTCAAACTGTCCGGCGGTTTCCCTGCTATAGCTGCCCAGATGAAATAGTGACGCACCCTGAAGATCCATGGGAAACGGCTCCTTGCCGTCCAGACAATCCAGAAAGCGGGCATGGGTCGGCAGCCCGGCGGTCATGATGATCTCGCCGTCGATAATGACCTGGTCGCCGGCCCGCAACGTCCGTGCATCACTGGCAGAGAGCGGAAAAGTCATGCGATGAGTGGTAATGGACATGTCCGTCTACTCCAGCATTTGAATGCGCCCGTCGTTATAACAACGCGCCCGCGTGCGCCGGTTGATCCAGCAATTGAAACAGACTGCGACCGGCGTAAAGCCATGGCCGGCGCAGTAATTGATGTGGACCGCCATGGAGGTGCTGTCGCCCCCGGTGCCCATGGGGCCAAAACCGGTTTTATTGATCCGCTCCAGCAACCGGGCTTCCATATCCACCAGGATCGGCTCGGGATTGACCGTACCGATTTTGCGCAGGGTCGCTTCCTTGGCCATTTTCGCCGCATAATCAAACGAGCCGCCGATCCCCACGCCAATCACTACCGGCGGACAAGGCTGCGATCCCGCCTTGACGACCGTCTCCAACACGAAATTCTCTATTGTCGGCAAATCAGGAAAACTGAATATTTCCAGCGCGGCCCAGCGTCCCGAGCCCAGCGCCTTGGGCGAACAGGTAATGTCGATGTAGTCTGCGCCATCCACCAGATCGAAGGTGGTAATCGGCATGCCCTTGCCCTGGTAACCACGCTCCAGCGTAAGTGGATTGGTCACATGCGGCAACAACGGCGGATTGATCGTGGCCACCAGTTCCGCGAACCCTTCTTCAATGGCCTGTTTCACATTGCCGTCGAACTGCGCCTTCGTGCCAATTTGCATGAAATAAACAGGCACGCCGGAATCGGAGCAGACCAGCGACTGATTGCGGCGCGCCGCATCGGCGCTTTCGACCATGATTTGCAAGGTGCGACGGCCGGTTTCGTTGGTCTCGCGAGAACTCGCCTGCACCAGGGCCTGACGCGTATCGTCCGGAATCTGCTTGAGTGACCGCTCGTAAAGTTGCGCTGTCACCTGCTTGATCATTTCAAATGTAATAGCCATGATTGCTCTTATTGTTTAAGCAGTCCGAAAGTCCGGGCTCGCATACGGGCCAGCGCATAGATGGTTCCCGCAATCGGCGTGGCGATATGCAAGCCAGTGGCCAGCTCCACGAACGCGCCAAGAATGGCCTCTATTTCAACCGGACGCCCTGCTTCGGTATCCTGCAGCATCGAGGTCTTGACGCCACCAAGCTTGCGCGTGACAGCAAGGCGTTGCTGCGGCGTCACGCTCACCTTGATGCCCAGCGCCGCGCCTACGGCAACCACCTCTTGCATGAGCGCGACAAACAAAGCGTAAATTGCAGGGTCGTCAATCATCAGATCTGTCTGCGAACCCGTGAGCATGCTTACCGGATTGAAGCAAGCATTGCCCAGTAGTTTTTCCCAGACCGCAGAACGGATAGCAGAGGTTTTTTCCGCTGCCAGGCCTGCATCATTAAAAAGCGCTATCACGCGATCCAGCCGCTTCTGGTTTGCCTGCTCGGCGTGACGACTTATTTCTCCAAACACCAGCCGATTGCCCGAACTGTGATGAGACACGCCCGGTTGCGGGCTATAGCACGATGGATAGACAACACAACCGACAATGCGGCTGGCGTCAATGGCGTCGGCAATGATACCGCCGGGGTCCAGCGCATTAAGTTGAGTGGGCAGTTCGCCGTTATCCAGTCCTTGCGTAAACCACCAGGGAATGCCGTTGATGGCGGGAATAACAACCGTGTTCGCGTGGCAAAGCTCAGGCACCATACCTGCAATGTCCTGCAGCGCATGGGTTTTGACGCTAAGGATGATGATATCCTGCGGACCAAGCGCCGCCGCATCTGCTGAAGCTTGCACCTGCGCAACCAGCCGCTGCTGCCCATCTTCCAGTATCCAGCCATGCGTCTTTATGGCCTGCAGGGTCTGACCGCGCGCCAGGACACTGACCTGAGCGCCGCTATTGGCCAGGCGCACGCCCAGGTAGCCGCCAATGGCGCCCGCGCCTATGACGCATACTTTGGTTTTATCCTGTGTATTCATCTTTCCTTCGTGGTCGTCAATATGGATGTGGTCCTCATCATGGCGAGCCTCTATACCCCCTGCCCCCAAGCAATTTATACTAGAACACGCCTGCGTAAATGTCAATAGATTATATTATTGACCTATATGTCGAATCCAAGCGCCTTGGATTGAGCCGGTAGCATGCGTCTTTACCCGGCATATGCTATTGCATGTCTGACGTAAAGTATCCGGCACAGCATGATCTCGGCGTCGGTCTTGATATTGTCACCAGACCGTGGGCGCTGCCCCAAGTTCGCGGACGGCGGTATATACCCCGCCGCCAATCTCAACCGGGATTATCCAGAAACCGCTGTACCGCATCAGCAAACGCTTCGGGCTGTTCGACAACGGCAATGTGCGACGCGTCCTCCAGCACCACCAATTGCGCTCCCGCAATCTCGCTGCGCATGATTTCCGACATCTGCAGCGGCGCCCCCTGGTCCAGGCGTCCGGCGATGATCAGCACAGGCAACGTCAGATTCTTGAGTCTACCGGTGGTATCGACCGTGCCGACGGCATTGCAGCATCCAATATATCCTTCGGTATCGGTCGTCAGCAAACGACGGCGATACGCCGCCACTTCTCCGGCGTGCTCGCGCCGGAATGTATCGTGAAAATAGCGCTGCATCACCGCATCGGCAATGGCTTCGATCCCCTGATTCTGTACCGTTGCAATGCGCTGGCGCCAGTTGTCCCGTGCCGCTTGCGGGTACCCGGACGTGGAATTGGCAATCACAAGTGAAACCAATAACTCCGGGTGACGCAAGGCAAGCTCCTGCCCGACCATTGCCCCCATCGACAGGCCGATCCATACAACCGGACCGCAGTCCAGTTCGCGCAGCAATCGCGCGGCGTCCTCTGCCAACTCAGCCATGTCGTACAGCCCCGCAGGCGCATCCGAACCGCCATGGCCGCGATGATCGTAAGCAATCACATCATGGTCGGCGGCCAACTCGCCGGCCAGCCTGTCCCACATGGTCAGATCGCAACCCAATGCATGACTTAACACAACTGTATTTTTTGCTTTGCCATTGCGAGCTTTGCGTAGCGTGTAATGCAATGCCGGTTTACTGTCTGTACGACATTCCTGCCCGGTACCAGAATGGAATACCGCCAGCGGCGAGCAGGCTTGCGGCTCGTAGCCGATTTGCGGTCCGACCTCGCGCAAGATCGTCATCGCGTGGCTGAAAGCCGTATTGGCTGCGGGCACACCGGCATAGATTGCTGCCTGCATCAGTACTTCCTTAAGTTCATCCGGGGTCAGTCCTGTTGGCGCCTCGCTCGTAAGCGCCGCACGCACATGCAGGTCAAACTCTTCCCAGCGCCCCATGGCAATCGTAATAGACAAAACAATAATACGACGTGTTTTGTGATCCAGCCCCGGCCGGCTCCAGATTTCATGCCAGGCAAACCTGGAAATCAGGTGCTGAAACTCGGCATTAAACTCATTGGCGCCGGTCAGCGAGCGCTCTACCCAGGCATCCCCCAGGACGCGACGGCGGTTATTCAGGCCTCGTTCAAGACCATGGTCAAGTGGATCAAAACTCATGCTGCGTAATTCCGAACAAAATGGATAATAGGAAAGGAAATATTGCTTGCGACGTCCTGTGCGCGCGGCTCCACGAAGCATCCACAGGACGGCCTTCTTGCGGCGCGCCGATCATCGTACCGCAGAATCGGCGGCTGCATTATTTATTGGGCGCACGCGCAGGCAATCGCCTGCGCCTTGCCCGGTTCTCCGGCTATGCGAAGATCAGCGAATAGCTTCGTAGCCATCCTGATCTTCCGGCCAGGGGGTAAGCACTTCAAACCCGTCGGCCGTAACCACAACCATATGTTCCCACTGGGCTGACAGCGAGTGGTCCTTGGTAACCACCGTCCAGCCGTCGGCAAGCTGGCGCGAGTGCCGTTTACCGGCATTGATCCTGGGTTCGATGGTAAACATCATGCCTTCCTGAAGCCTGAGTCCCTCGCCCGGCCGCCCGTAATGCAATACTTGCGGATCATCGTGGTAAATTTGGCCGATACCGTGGCCGCAATATTCACGTACGATGCTGAACCCTTCGCGGTGGGCCACGCTTTGTATGGCGTAGCCTACATCGCCCAATGTAGCGCCAGGTCGCACCTGACGGATGCCGGCCACCATGGCTTCATAGGTCGTATGCACCAGCCGTCTGGCCAGCGGCCCAGGCTCTCCCACAAAATACATGCGACTGGTGTCTCCGTACCAGCCATCTTTGATAATGGCTACGTCGATATTGATGATATCGCCATTGCGCAGCACCTTATCGGAAGGAATGCCATGACAGATGACATGGTTAACCGACGTACATACGGTTTTGGGAAACCCGTGATATCCGATATTGGCAGGAATCGTGTTCTGGACATTGACAATATAATCGTTGCACAGACGGTCCAGTTCGTCGGTAGTGACGCCGGCTTTCACGTGCGGTGCAATCATATGCAGCACATCGGCCGCCAGCTTGCCGGCGATCCGCGCCTTGGCGATATCCTCGGCACTTTTGATGGAAACACGCTGGCTCATTGACGCGCTCCTGCAGGCGCACCGGCGCGGATCGCCGCGTCTCCCATGGCAGAGATGGCGTTCAGATCCAGAGCGCCGCCCTGCCCGGCCTGTACCAGCAGGCGGCACAAGTCGCTATGATCAAGATCGGGATACATTTCAGCCAGCATTCCAATGCGCATCCAGTGTTCGGCCTGAGCGTTGATGGAACGGCTTAACGCCGTACTGGCAAGACGCAGGTTTTCATGCATCTGATCGGAAATTTTTACAATACCCATATTTTGTCCGGAATTGGTAATAAAAATGGCGCGACCGCGAAGCCACGCCAACATACAACGTCATTCGACGAAAGACATTATACGAAACGTATATGTTTAGTATATCATGATATGCCACATACAACCGGATTTATGAATCCAGACCAGAGCCAATCCGCTCATGCATATAGGTCGACAGTTCGCCCGGAGCAGTCTGTTCCAGCCGCAATATCAAACCGATGAGCGTTTCAGCCTCGCCCTCGCTGATGACGGATGCAATCTGTTTCCGGAAACCGTGAATGGCCTGGTCCCTGGTGCATGGCCGCTTCGGCAGGACCGCGGCCCAGGCCTCAGACAATGCCAGTTCCGGATTCACGCCACCCATGGCAAGCGCCAGTTGATCAAGCAAGGCTGATGAACAGTGGCCGCCCAGCGCCGCCATACGAGCCGAGAGCATCCCGTCCATGGCTGCCCGGCCAGGACCTGGAAGATCGAGCGGGCCCTGGCCAACGCCGCCGGTCGCATCGCGAGCGCCAGTCTGGATCATCGTTGCCGCGTTTTCTGCCAATTGCGCAGCCTGCGCTGCAGCAAATGCCATGGCTTGCAGGGTCGCGCCTGCAGGCAACCCGCTGGCCCTGGCCGCCGCCGCCGCGGCGCCCACTGTTCCGCTCATGGCGCCGGCCCGCCAGGCCGACTTGCGCTCAATATCAGGCAGGTCGGCCAATATCCCTGTTGCAAGGTATCCGGCAGCCAGCGCGCTCATGAACGTATGGCCGCTGCTCTCACAGGCCTGCACATGCGCCCACGCAGCGGAAATGATGGCGGCGTCCCATGTCATGAAACGGGTTTGCGCATCAGTACCAGGCGGCCGGATATCAAGCATTGCCCCAGTCGCCAGGGCGGACAATACCGGTTGATTCCGGATGTGTCCGCTTGCGGGCAGCGTGGGCTGCGAACCTCTGCTGGCGCTTGTACGGGTAATGGCGGTATTGCCTGGGTTGATCTCGGCGCTTAGCGTTGTTGCCAGTGCCCCGAGCACACGCCAGCGAATTTGTTCTGTGGCCGCAACCGGCATATTTTCAACGGCCATATTGCTGATGAGTTGCGCAAATCGCGCCGTTACCGGATCGGTCATATCTTAATCTCTTCTCTTAATTGCAACTGCTATTCTGCAGCATCCGGCACTTTGCCGCTAGTTGCGTCCAGGTGATTTCTTGATGTGGATCATACTTTTTAAATTTATAGACCATGACAACCACAGGGATATTGCACATGCAATCGATTACCGTCAGTCCAAGAGAGCGGATATCGCCGCGCGCACGCCGTTTGCACTAGCTGCTCATACGCTGCCGCCCGGGCGCAGCGGCAGCGATCCAATCACAGATATAATACCTGAGGCTTAGTTGAGGTATACAGGAGCGCTCATGCCGGAGATAAAACCTGAAGAACACGGAAAACTGCTGTCTGTGGGCGAAGTCGCCCGACGCAGCGGAGTAGCGGTATCGGCGCTGCACTTCTACGAACGCAAGGGATTGATTGCCAGCGTACGCAACAACGGCAACCAGCGTCGCTACAAGCGTGAAGTGTTGCGCAGGGTGGCTATCATTAAAGTCGCCCAGCGGGTGGGCATTCCTTTGACAGAAATCGCCGACGCATTTGCCACCCTGCCCAGCGGCAGAACACCAGGCGCAGCAGATTGGGAGCGCATGTCCCAGGTCTGGCACGACGATCTGAGCGACCGTATTCAGACCCTGACCAGCCTGCGCGATCAGCTCACCGAATGTATAGGATGCGGCTGCCTTTCCATTGCATCATGCCCCTTGCGCAATTACCTGGACAGGCTCTCGGACAAGGGACCGGGTGCCCACTTCCCACCCCCGGGCTAACAATTGCCATTTCTTTTCGAACGCCGTCGTATCCGGCACGCAAATTCCAAAAACATCGTGCAACGCGGCTTGCGCAGCTTGCGCGCTTTCCAGTATGGTCTGTTCAGTCTGCCCATCCTCATAACGCGTGGTCAACAGATTGTTGCGCAATGTATGGCGCCCGTTCTGGAAAATCCTGGCCGCCACGACGGAATGACGAAAATGGGAATCTTCATGCGTGGACGTGTAATAGTTCGGCGCAATGTAGTCCACCGGGTGTTGCCGGGTCAAATCAAACCGGTACATATTGCGCCAGCCTGTGTTGGTATGCAGCTGCAGCCAGTAGTCGCCGTCAATCAGCAGACAGCGATAAGCGCCGTGGCTGGTTTGCTGCACATGCTCCCGATTCATCACCATGGGCGCGGGAATGGAGTTGCCGCCAAACCCCACGTCCACAATGTAAGGACGATGATCCAGCCGGACATGCAGCAACATATGGGAGCGAGGCGTGACGGCATTATCATCGGTACCCCACAGTACGCGCGCCAGCAGGTTCGAGACGTTAAAGCCCAGACGGTGCAGCACATGGGCAAACAGCAGGTTCTGTTCGTAGCAGTACCCTCCACGCTCGCTGAATATTAGTTTGTGTTCAAGACTGGGTAAATCGAGCGGAACAGGCCGGTTCAGAAATGGGTCCAGATTTTCAAATGAAATAGCCTTCTGATGCTGCAATTGCAGCGCGGCGAGCGTCTCTAACGAGGGCTCGTGAGATCCTGTGTAACCGAGTTTGGCAAAATACGCATTCAGATCGATTTTGTAATCTGTGAGCGGGGTCTTCATCAAAACACTCCGGATAAAAGAATAAATGACGATCGCAGTGTAAAACCTCAACCTATATTAAGGTCAAATCATCTGCTCCGCAGGCATGCCCTGGTTCCGCAGGATCGCTGCAGAACCGGCATTGGCCGGCAGAAATATTTCCAGCACCAGCTCCGACAGCGCGACCTCCAAAGGCGTTCCAAAGGTCATGGTCGCGCTCAGCAAAGACAGCACGCCCTCATTCGTGTCAAGTTGCAATGGCACGGCAATGGTATGGTTGACATGCGGCAGGTGAGCGATGCCATCCGGCGTCGGATAAGCAACCAGCTCATCATACAGGGCCAACAGCCATGAGTCAGCCGTCTGCTCGTACTGGCGTTGCAGGCGCTGCAGCAAATGCGCTCGCCATTCAGAAAAATTAAGAATGCGCGCGGCCAGCCCTTGCGGATGCAGGCCCAGCCGCAGTACGTTAACGGGCGGTTTCAACAGCTCGGGCGACACATCGGCAAGCAACAAGGACAGGCTGCGGTTGGCGTGCACCAGATTCCAGTGGCCGTCCACCGCCATCGCGGGAAATGGTTCATGGGCGGTCAGCAACGCAGTAATCGCGCTATTTGCTTCATGTAGCGGCGCATCGTTCAGCGCATGTTCGGCATAATGAGGGGCATATCCGGCGCACAACAGCACTTCATTACGCTGCCGCAGGGGTATTGCCAGCTGTTCGGCCAGTAAAAGCAACATCTGGCGGCTGGGTTGCGCCCTGCCGGTCTCCATGAAACTCAAATGCCGGGCGGAAACATTTGCCAGACAGGCCAGATCAAGCTGACTGTAGCGTCGTCGCTGTCGCCAGTCGCGTATGAGCCCTCCAACGGTGGTTTGTGTCATGATTTTCGCAAGTTTGAATGGTCAGCGCAGGCGTGCCGACGGTCGCACGGGCTGCCTGGCGTGTTGCCATAAATACAAACGCAGCCTGTTGGCTCAAGCATAATCGGGTCCTGAGCAATAAACCATTACCTTGCTGGTAATGGACATGCGCCGCGTTTTCCATCACAGTAGATGCAACCGAACCAGTCACGCCACCCCTGCGGCCTGATGGCAATTGCCATCGCTCCGTAAAAATAAAAGGAATATCGCATGAGCCAGCTGTCCGTATCAAGTCCTCGCTTACACAAAAATACAAATCAACGTACACTTGTGTCTTCTGTGAGTGGACCTACTGAAGAGACTTACGTGATTATCGCTAATCTGAAAGCGGGCGCGCAAGCACGGTTTTTTGCACTGCTTGAACCTGTGCTGGACGCCATGCGAGACGAAACCACATTCGTCAATGCAGTGCTGCACCGCGACCCGTCGTCAGACACCGTCTATATGCTCTATGAGACCTGGCTGGATGGTGAAGATGTGCTGAATGTCCAGATGCACAGGCCTTATCGCCAGGCTTTCTGGGATGCCCTGCCGGAACTGCTGGAGCAACCCAGACAAATCCAGGTATGGAAACCGATCAGGAGCGATCTGACCGTCTGAGGTTACAATGCGCGAACAAAGATCATGGCGGGCCCGTTGTCCTGTCCAGGGTTTTATCATTATTCCGGCAGGAGCAGACCATGGCAGTCACGCACAACTATGACGTTATTATCGAATGGACCGGCAATCGCGGTGTTGGAACGCGCGACTATAAAAGCTACGATCGCGACCACGTCATCCGCGCCAATGGCAAACCCGACATTGCCGGCTCTTCGGATGCTGCATTTGCCGGCGATGCGCAACGCTGGAACCCCGAAGACCTTCTGGTAGCCTCGGTGGCTGCCTGTCATAAGCTGTGGTATCTGCATTTATGTTCGGATTCCCGGATACAGGTCATGAGCTATATTGATCAGGCCCATGGCGTCATGGTAAGCCACGCCAAAGGCGGCGCATTCAGCAAGGTTGTGCTGCGACCAGTCATCACGGTTAGCCGGGAGCAGGATATCGACAAGGCGCGCCAATTGCATCACGACGCCCACGAAAAATGCTTTATCGCCAGCTCGGTCAATTTCCCGATAGAGGTCCAGGCCGATATCCGGGTCGCCACCGCGCCATAATGCCGGTCTGCGCAAGCAGCCGGTAAAGGCATCAGTGTTCATTACCTGCCACGCTTACCGGCCTTCAAACCGCAAAGGCCACATGACAAACGCCACGTGGCCTTTGCAGCCGCCCTGTCAACAGGGCACCTGTTGTTCCGGCGATCAGTGCGTCACTTCGCTATCGGCACGCTTGCCCAACAAAATGGCAGCAACCAGCCCGAGACCGACGCCGAACATCACATAATAAGTTGGCGCCATGGGCGAACCGGTCTGCTGAATCAACCAGGTAACGATGAACTGGGCAAAGCCGCCGATCAGCATGACCGCCAGGTTATAGGAAATAGACAAACCCAGCGAGCGCACGCGCGTTGGAAACAGGACGGCCATCACCGTACTGAAAACGGCAAAGAAAGCAGCCGCACACAGGCCGGTTGCCAATTGCACCACAATCAGCTTGGATATGGTTGGCGCTGCAGTCAGCCACGAATAGATCGGGAACAGAATCACAAAATACAGCCCCAGCGAGCCGATCAACAAGCGGCTGCGGCCAACACGGTCTGCCAGCAGCCCCATCAGGGGCGTAAGAATAACCACCCACAATGCGCCCAGCATCTGCACCTCAAAGGTTTCCTGCAGCGGCAGATTCAGTATCTTCGTGGCAAACGTTACCAGGTAAGTAAACGTGATGTACACGGTGACGGTGGCTGCCGCCACAAGCCCGATGCCAAGAACAGTTTCGCGCCAGGCATTGACCAGCAGTTCGCCTATCGTAATACGGCGCCCTTCTGCCGCCTCCTGCTTCTTGGCATCGCGGAACACCTCGGTTTCTTCCAGTTGCTGCCGAATATACACCGCAACAGGAATGATGATCAGCCCGACAAAGAACGGGATGCGCCAGGCCCAGGCTTCGATTTCTTCCTGCGTAAAGTACACGGTCATCAAGGTGCCGGCTGCAGCGCCGATCAACAAACCGATCATCTGCCCGGTCATTTGCCATGACCCATAGAACCCGCGTTTGCCTGGCGGCGCCATTTCAATCAATAATGCCGTCGCCGTGCCAAATTCTCCACCTGCAGAAAACCCCTGGATTAGCCTTGCTATCAGAATCAGAATGGGAGCCAGAATCCCTGCGGTCAGGTAGGTCGGCGAAAACGTGATAATCGCCATGGACACGGCCATTAACGAGGTAACCAGCACCAGCGCCGCTTTACGCCCTTTTTTGTCGCCGTACATGCCAAGGATGATTCCACCCACAGGCCGCATGAAAAAACCCACGCCAAATATTGCAGTCGTCATAAGAATAGCGTTCAGATCACCACTTTTTGCAGAGGGATCCACAGGAAAGAAGAGCCTGGCGATAATCGGCGTCATGAAGGCAAAGACCAGAAAGTCGTACCATTCCAGCGCATTGCCAATCACTGCGGCAGCCAGGTTGCGCACCGAAACCTTGGTGGATTGCATGAAGATGTCCTTTACCGGTTAGAATAGAAATTAAAATACTTTGTAATGACATACAGCACAAGCACACCCGGTCGGTTAACGTGTAAAAACACTGATTTTGTGGTTTTTACATACATCTTATCCTGCATCAAGGACATTTCTCATGACTACCAATATTACCAAGGAAGAATGGCTTGCCACCCTGGTCGGCATGGACACAACCAGTCGCAACTCCAACATGGGGTTGATCGAAACGATTCGCGACGCGCTGTCCGCCCAGGGCGTAGACAGCTGGCTCACAACCGATGACAAGGGGGCCAAGGCCAATCTGTTTGCCACCCTGCCTGCTTCCGACGGACAAACCCAGGGCGGTGTCGCATTATCGGGCCACACCGACGTCGTGCCGGTGGACGGGCAGGACTGGAACAGCGATCCGTTCGCTCTGTTGCCGTCACAGGATCGCTTCTACGGTCGCGGCACCTGCGACATGAAAGGATTTATTGCAACTGCAATGGCCCTGGTTCCCGAATTCCTGCAACAAAAACGCACGAAACCCATCCACCTGGCCTTTTCCTACGATGAAGAGGTCGGTTGTGCGGGTGCGCCGTTCATGCTCAAAGAACTGCAAAAACGCAATCAGAAAATAGATGGCTGCGTGGTCGGCGAGCCCACGGGCATGCGGGTGGTGGTTGCACACAAGGGGATCAATCTGTTTACCTGCCGTGTACATGGCAAGGCGGCGCACTCGTCGCTCACCCCTTTCGGCTGCAATGCCATTGAACACGCGGCCAGGCTGATTTGCCACATCCGCGACCTTGCCGATCACTACCGTGATACCGGTCCTTATGACAAGCACTATGATGTGGCCTACTCGACCATCACCACCAATAAAATCCAAGGTGGCATCGCAGTCAATACGATTCCGGGCGAGTGCCAGTTCAACTACGAGTTTCGCAATCTGCCCGGTGTGCCCGGAGAACAAATCCAGGCAAAGATCCAGGAATATGTCAGTAAAGAGTTGCTGCCGCGCATGCAAAAAGAGTATCCTGATGCCCGCATCGATATCAGTGCCGATGCCAGCGCCCCACCGCTTGAAGCCTCTGAACAGGCGGCGATTACCGAGCTGGTTCGGGCTTTGACCCAGGACCGCGAAACGCGCAAGGTTGCCTATGGCACTGAAGCGGGTCTGTTCCAGCAACTGGGCATCCCCACCATCGTGTGTGGTCCCGGACTGATCGAGCAGGCGCACAAGCCCGACGAATTCGTGGCGTTCTCGCAATTGAACGACTGCGAAAATTTCCTGAGAAAACTGTCTGCAAGTCTTTGAATGCCATAGGGCCTTTTCTTACGGGACGGTATTGCCGAGAATCAAACGCTGTTATTGATCGGCAATACTGCGCGCATCGCGCAACTGCAAATAACCTTCATCCAAGCAATCTTTCTTTGAGTTCTAAGACCGTTATACGCTATCAGGGTCGCTAAGGACATGATGGGAGCGGCGGGATTTTTTTCGCAAATTGCCATATAGTCGCCCGGTCAAAATGATGGCATCCTGCGACAGCGAGCACTAACGAGAAAGGAGAAAGGAGAAAGCGTCCCAAAGAGAAAGCGCCCCAAAGGGGCGCCCTTACTGAACAGCCATTAAATATCATTGGCCGAAGTCCTGTTCGTCATGTTTCATATGACCTGCTGCATAGCATAATGATAAGCCGTTATACGATGCGACTATTATAGAGCAAACCAGCGCTGGAGATCGCGCATAAATGTCCTGATTACGGCCAGGAACCGCTATGCGAATTGCCGCATTGACCTGCACGTAAATCCCTATGATCGCTTGTACGGCTGATCATCCTCTACAAAAAAAGGATGTACCCCTGGTGATCTGCCCCCCAAAGGTTGAATTGATGTCCAACTTTTGGGGGGCCGTTCATGGGGGAACATCCCTTTTTTAACAACATCGGCTAACGAAAAAAAGCTGTTTGCCTCTGGTTTATCGAACCAGCGTGACAGCAGAACACCGTCACGCAACTGCGTTCGCAAACCTTATTTCTTGGCTTGCTTGGCCTTGATATCGTCCAGCGCAAATACAAAGACCGAGTGACCGGAGTCAACCACGTTTTTCAGCTCGGGGCTCAGAATCGCAGCAGGCGGTGTCTGGGCGTTCGGACCTGTCACCACGGCGATGTACTGCTTGCCATCGACGCTGTAAGTCATTGGGAACCCGCCAATCGACGTATTCAGACGAATCGACCACAGCTTATCGCCATTGTTCTGGTCATACGCAGCAAACTCGCGCATGCTGTCGCCGGTAAAGACCAGGCCGCCACCGGTTGTCAGCACGCCGGAGCTGAAAATCGGTTTCTGCTTTTTAACCCACAGAAACTTGCCGGTTTTTACATCGACTGCATACACGCGGCCCACGCTGTCTTCGCCTGGCGCAAACGATACCGCACCCGAGGCCTGTGCGCCGACAGATTCACCGGTCCGCAGTTCTATCGGTTTCGGCGTAAGCTCCTTGCATGAAGAACTGACCGGAACGTACAAGGCATTGGTCAGCGGGCTATAGGCCGCTGTCATCCACAATTTACCCAGATCGCGGCCGCCACATACCTTGACCGTTTCGTCGATGGATTTGGCCTTCAGATCGGTATTGGTAATCACCTTGCCGTCTTCCGTAAAGCCCTTGATCACGTTCTGGAAAACGGTATCACGTGCCCACAGCAACTTGCCGGTATCGCGGTCCAGCACGAAAGCAGTGCCATATTTTCCGGGAACGGTAGCGATCACATCATATTTTTTACCCGCTTCTACATCCTTGCTCATGTAGGCCACCTCATCCTTGGATGGCGCAATCTGGCTTTCTACGAGCACGCGTTCAAACGGGCTGTCCAGATCCCAGTCGTCATTGGGCATATGCTGATAATGCCATTTAACCTTGCCGGTTTCCGCATCAATGGCCAGCGTAGAGCTGGTGTACAGCGCATCGCCATCACCACTGCCGCGCAGAATGGACGGATAGGGAATCGGCATGCCTACGCCCCAGTACAGCATTTTGCGTTTGGGATCGTAAGAACCGGTGATCCAGGGCGAGCCGCCCCAGCGGTTTTCCTTGGCCAGGCCACCCCAGCTGTCATCTACCGCAGGATCGCCAATGGTGTTCAGACGCCACAGTTCCTTGCCGGTCTCCGCATCATGGGCGGTAATATAGCAACCCCCTGCCGTGCCTGTAATACTGCAACCAGAGGTGCCGGTGAAGACTTTG
The DNA here is from genome assembly GCA_035304425.1 of Advenella sp. Classification (GTDB taxonomy): domain Bacteria; phylum Pseudomonadota; class Gammaproteobacteria; order Burkholderiales; family Burkholderiaceae_B; genus Advenella. Next base: position 1,063 of record DATGQC010000142.1, on the reverse strand, counting down.
CCGTCAACCACCAGCGGACCTGCCGTAAAGCTGTAGCCTTTTTCCCATTCATTGACCTGGACTTCCCACAATTTCTTGCCGGTTTTCGCTTCCAGGGCAACCAGTTTCGCATCCGGCGTTGTCAGGTATACCTTATCTTCATACAACGCCAGCGAATTGCGTTGGCGATTGGCCTGCGCATCATGATAGCCGCCAGTAAACTTGGGCAGTGGCTGGGTGTATTCCCAGATCAGGTCGCCCGTTGTCGCATCCAGCGCCTGCACGTGGCTGCGGTTCATTCCCAGGAACATGATGCCGTCGTGCACCAGCGGCGCCGTTTCCTGCAGACCACCTACCGGCATGGACCAGGCCCAGGCCAGATCCAGCTGCTTAACGTTCTTTTTATTGACCTGATCCAGGGGGCTGTACCCCTGGTTGTCAATGGTGCGACGCCAGCTGGGCCAGTCGCCGTCCGCCGGCTTCAGAATCTGTTCGTTGGAAATGGGTTTGTAATCTTCAATCTTCACTTGTGCCTGAGCCGCACAGGCAAACATCACTGCGGCAGATACAGCCAGAAGGCTATGGATTTTCATTTTGTGTCCTATTCTTCAATATTCGTTACGCGTCGTGGCTCACGAGAGGGGCATCACGACTTTTGGTCAAAGGTGCCGATCAGCGTGCGGCCTTGGCCTGCTCCACGGAAACGCCGCCATAACTGTTACCCCAGCTGTTACGAACGTAAGTGGCGACAGCAGCAACCTGCTCGTCATTGAACTGACCACCCAGGGCCGGCATACTGTTCAGGCCATGGATAATCGTACTGAGCAAGGCAGGTGCATTGGCCAGCCGGTCGAACCCTTCGAGCTTCGTGCCAAACGCGCCCTGGCCTTCTGCGCCGTGGCAGGCAGCGCAGGTGCTGGCAAACACTTTGGCGCCGGCAGCCATCAGTTCTGGCGTGACTTCTACTTTTTCACCGGCCACTTCAGGCTTCTCGATCGTGCCCAGTACATTAACCATCACGCCAACATCGGCAAACCCCTGGCCATTCATGTCGCCCGGTTTTTTGTCGCCGTCAAAGCGATAC
>DATGQC010000141.1:0-2469 GCA_035304425.1 Advenella sp. | reverse complement strand
GAGCCACCAAACCCTCTGAGATCGGGCAGATAGAATCGGTACTGACCAATGAAAGGCAAGATATTGGGAAGCCAGTGAGAAGCTCGCGAACCAAAACCGTGCAGCAGCACCACAGGTTTTCCTTTGCCAATGCAAATTACGTTCAGTTGCTCGCCATCGCGCATGGTGACAGTTGCCATGTTGCCTCCAAAAATTATCTCGCCACACTGCCGAAGCTTGCTTCGCCGATCAGGAAACTGCTTTCCTGCCCCGGCATCGTCCAGTGCGGTGTTGCCTCGCTCGACGTTGCACAATTCGGGAAATCCGGGTTCACCGAAGGCCCGGCAACTGTTTTTTCCATGACCATCGAAATATATTGATCATTGCTGCCTTCGAGCGTGTTGCCATTGAGGATCACTTCTACGCCAGTAGCCTGGGCATAGCGACGAACAGCATTGATACGCGAATTCATGGGCGCATAAGCATCGGCGCCGACGCCGTTTTCGGAAGTGACACGAAGGCCATCCGGCACCCGTGCGACCAGGGAATGATTGCCCTCGGTATGACCCGGCGTATGCAGCAATGCAACGCCGCGCCCAAGCTGCACACTGCCATCAAAACACACCACCCGTGATGCATCCACGCCACTGATCCCGTTCGGACAATACCAGTCGGCCTGACAGGGCAACAGCGCGCCTGTTGAAATCCATTCCTGACGATGTACAAGCAATTTGGCCTTGGGAAAAAATCCGGTGTTCTTGCCGCTGCCTAACCAGCGCCGGACATCCTGCGTGTGCAAATGGTCATAGCTGATGTAATCCACCTGCTCCGGGCGTATGCCAACGGTGGCAAGCGCGCTTTCGACATCATGGTAGAGCGGCGCAATCAGATTTTCGGCGGCACGCGGCAATTTGATCTTGCTGGTGAGACGGTCGAAGAACGGCGTTTTGCGATTGCCTTCAACGTCTGAAGGCGAGAAAAGCAAGGTCTTCACCTCGCCGGCCAGATCCAGGTACTGCAGAACGAACAAACGATTCAGGATATGGATAAAAGGAAAACGGTACGCGCTCTGCGCATAGACACCGCTGTAGCCATACCAGGTGGGATAAGGCACGCGAATCAAGTCGATACTTCTGTAGAACAGCACACAGGGTTCATCCAGAAACCGTTCACGGAATCCATGCGCGGCCTTGCGCACACTCGCCAGCCGATCCAGCGGCGATGGGTGCTGGCGTGCCTGATTGAAATCGTTGACTGGCTGCATTCCTGCCGGCAAGGTGCTCATCATGACGTGTTCCATTATTAGTGTGTGCTGGTAAGGCGGCTATTGACAAAGCGGGTGACAAAATCGGGAACCGTGCCTGCCAGGCCGTAAAAAAGACGGGTTTGAAATCCGACCGTCCAGTGAACCTTGGGAAGCTTTCCTTGGTAACGAGCGGCTTGCCACACGGTTTTTGCCACATCCTCGGGCGTGAGATGCACGCCCATACTGCGGAGGCTACCCGCGTTCATGCCCTCGACCATGGCGGTCTTGACGAACAGCGGCAACACATCCATCACGCGAATGCCGTCGTCCTGCCACTCCAGATCGAGCGCCTCGGTCAATCCGCGCACCGCAAACTTGGTAGCGGAGTACACGGCCAGTGAGGGTTGGCCATATAACGCCGAGGCTGAACAAAGATTGATGACGCGCGCGCCTGGCGTTCTGCGCAAATAAGGCTGTGCGAGATAGCAGCCGTTGAGCACCCCTTTGACATTGATGTCGATGACGCGGTGCAAGTCGGCCAGCGCTGTGTTTACCATGGGGCCCGACACCAGAATGCCGGCGTTGTTGACCAGCACATCCAGACGCCCAGCGCGCTGCATGAATGCCGCCAGGGCACGAGACCACTCTTCAGGAACCGCTACATCCAGCCGCCCCGAACACGTATGATGCTCGCCCAGCTCGCGGGCCAGTGCCTTGAGGCCGGTTTCGTCGACATCGTAGAGGCCCACAAAGTAGCCTTTGGCGGCAAACAGTTTCGAGATGGCGCGCCCGATACCGTCTGCGGCGCCAGTGATAAAAACGCTTTTTCGTGACTTCACTGGTCGCTCCAAATATGGTTAGTCTGATGGGGTAATTGCAGCATCCCGGGCGTGAGCCTATATTAGACAAGAATCCTTTCCTGATTCAAGAGGACTTTTATGACCCGTTCAACCGGCACGCCTGATATGCCCTCCCCCCGCCGCCGCGGCTATGCCGGGCGCACGGCTCAGGCGTTGTCGGAGGAGCGTCGCCAACGGCTGATGGACACCGGGTTGGAGCTGTTCGGCACGAATGGCTACATACCGACCACCGTTGAGAAAATCTGCGCCCATGCCCAGGTCACCACGCGCCATTTTTATGAGCATTTCCGGGATCGTGAAGCCTTGCTGATCGCCGTGTTTGAAACCATTCTGGCCGAAACCCGCCAACGCCTGATCGCCGTGATGCTGGATGAATCGATTCCG
>DATGQC010000140.1:0-7546 GCA_035304425.1 Advenella sp. | reverse complement strand
AATCCCATCCACCGTCTGGATCGCGACACGGCCGGCGTGCTGGTGTTCTGCGCAGACAGGGATCGCCGCGGTGTGTACCAGACTTTATTCCAAACCCGATCCGTACACAAAATTTATGAAGCGGTCGCCCCCTGGCGTGGCGATCTGGCGTTTCCGCTGCTACGCGAAAGCCTGATCCGTCGCAGCGGCCAGGTTTTTGTCATGCATGAAATTGACGGCCCGCCCAACAGCCGCACCCGCATTGAGCTGCTGGCGCACAATGGCGCGCTGGGTCATTACCGGCTGGAGCCCGTCACAGGCAGGAAACACCAATTGCGCGTACATATGAATGCCCTGGGCATGCCCATTTGCAATGACGAATACTATCCAGAGCTCAAACCCCTGCGCACCGATGAAACATTCGACAACCCGTTGCAACTGCTGGCGCGCAGCATGCAATTTACCGATCCGGTGACCGGCGTTGAGCGTTATTTCGAAAGTCGGCGCGAGCTGGAAATGGCGGCACATATTCACAAGTGAAATGGTGTCGAGCAAAGCGGCAGGCGCTTAGCGCAAGGCCGTATCACGAACACCGAACTGATTTGCAACGCTGCGCTCCAGAAACAACTGCCGCGATGGCAGCACGTTAACACGTTTGTTATTAATGATCAGGGTGGTACTGCCGCCCCCGTCCAGATTGATCGCATCGCGCACGCCAAGCGAACGGTACAGGCGCGCAAGCTGGTTCAGCGTATACCCCTCAAAACCGGGCAACCGCCCTTCTACAACAATAATATAAAGCCAGCGACCATCACGACTGAGACCCACCGACGTACGTGGATGCGCCGCGCGCGCATTGCGATTGCATGTGGCCGACGCCCCTCTTGGGCAGACATAGGTGCCGCCGCGCAGATTCTGCCATCCTGAAATGACGGTATGCCACTGCGGGTCCACGTCGGCCAAATGATTGGGTTTATCAATCCGGCAACGGTTATCGGCCGTGCACGCCAGAAACGCGTGCTGACGCGTATCACGGGTATTGCTCCAGCGCCGGCCGTCACTGATGACCAGACCCTGCGGCTGGTAGTGGGGATCAAAAAAAGACGCATTGATGGCGACATTGAGCCGATTGCGGAATGCAAAATTCTTGACTGTCGTGGGCGCAGTGCCAACCGGCGTGCCGACCAGTTGCACCGACGGACAGGACAAATCAACCTTGACGATATGCACATGCGCGCTATTTTGCGACGTATGTGCAATGCAGGGGGAGACCTGTTCTGTGCTTTGTGCAGCCGCAGGCGCAAGCGCTCCCAGGCACCATCCCATTAAACCAACGAGCAGGGTTTTCATACAGCAAAGCATCCGTGGGGTTGTTTGTCCAGGGACAGAGTATACCAATCGACAGAATGTCCGGTCAGCATCCCTGCCATACCCCTATCACACCGTATTTGTCCTGAATCCATTTGCGCGGCGATAACGCGCCAGATACCAGCGGTCCAGCAGCCATACCGCCAGCATGCTCATGCCGGTCACAGGAAAGATCAGGCCAAAGATGACCAGGCCGATCACCCAGCCTCGCATGCTGGGTAGCGTATCGGGAATGCGGGGTGCGCCCAGACCGCCGGCAGGACGGCGCTTGCACCACATGACAAAGCCGGTCACGACCATGGCGCACAGACCCAGCGCAATAATGGCACAAAGCAACTGGTTAACCCAACCGAAATAGGTTCCCATGTGCAGGGACACGGCAAAGGAAATCATTCTGGCGATCGCGCCGTACTGCTCATAGGAAATGCCATTGATGACCCTGCCGCTATACTGATCCACATTGATCACTTTTTCACCTGTCGGATCACCCGGATAATAAGAAACCGAATAGACTCCGGAGCGGTCCGCCGGCAGTGCAATCGAATACTCGTCCGGAATATTGCTGGCGTGGGCCAGCGCCATGACCTGATCCAGCGCGATCCGCTCGGTTGCCGCTGCATGCTGACCGTGGCCGTCTGGCATCGTCATCGCATGGCTTGCGTCTGCCAGGTTGGCGCCATGGTTAATATGATTGTCGTGACCTGGCTGCGTCTCACGCCCCTCATGCGCCTGGCGCTGATGGTTCGCATGCGCAGATGCGCCCTGCTGTTGCGGCGCTGAGCCCGATTGCGGCACAGGCAACAACCCGGCCCCCCAGGCCGTATGCTCCAGCGGCAGATCCTGCACACGGATAGGCGCCCCCGCCCCTGCGTCATGCCCCTCATGGCCTTCATGCGCCTGCGACGTGCTGCCGGGCGGATCCGGCGGATAGCCCAAATTGACCTGCGCCACCAGTTGCTTGAACTGCGCGCCCCATGTGCTGGTCCAGGGCAGACCTGACATCACAAAGAATACGGCACCGGCAGCCAGCACAATCCCCATGGTTGCGTGGATTTCGCGCCAGAACGGTCGGCCCTTTTTTTTCACGTCCGGAATCATGGCCTGTTTCAGGCCTCTTTTCCGACGCGGCCACCATAACGCCACGCCGGTGCCGACCATGATCAGCGTCCAGCAGGCCGCCAGTTCCATCAATACCTCGCCAGTTTTACCCAGCAGCAGGCCGCGATGAATCTGGCGCGCCAGGCCGATCCAATAGGTCGCATTGAAATTGAGCGTGGGCATTTTTGCCAATGTCTCGCCGGTATAGGGATCCAGAAAAATACTGGATGTGCCCTCCACCGAATCCAAATAGGTAAATTGCGCACTGCGATCCGGGGCATTATGAATCTCTGCAGTCAGAATCGGCACGCCGCCAGGCGCACTGTCCTGGGCAATTTCATAAAGCGTTTGTTGCGGCAGCCTGGGCGAGGTCTGAGGCGTGACGTAAAGCTGTGATTTGTAGGCCACCGCCTCAATTTGAGGCTTGTACAGATAAATGGTGCCGGTAATACCGAGCACGATCAGCAGCGGCATGACAAACAGGGCAGCATAAAAATGCCAGCGCCAGAGCAGGGCGTAGCGGGCCATCGGCAAGGCGGCCGCGCCAGCAGAATCGGCCGTAGAGTGTTGCGTACGGGACATCATGAGATTTCCTGAAAAACAGATAACGATGCGTCGACACGATGCACTGCGAGGCTAAGCCGCAGTGCCGGGTCGACATGGGAACAGCGTTTTTAGGAAAGTATCGGCGGAGCGCGTGACAGCGGCACGAAGGCCGGCTGCGCATAATAGGATGCATGCTGGTGCTGCGGCGCTATCCGGCTGATAAAGCCATAGGACATGGCCGGCAGGGTTGCGCTGTACAGCAGCGGCAGATGATGGGTAAAGAAACCGCAATACAGACATTCGACGGCATGATCGGCGCTGTGGCCCGACGAGGCCGGAGCGTCGCCACCAGCCAGAGAGTCGGACAATATCGGCATCCCGCCATGCGCGACATGAGCAGGGGTTAAAACCACGCCGGCCACATCAGCTCCTACCTGTGTGCTGTCCGTCAGAAGCACGGGGCGCTCCGCGCTGTCCAAAGCCAAGGCAGGCGCCTGGTCAGCCTGCGCGCCATAACAGATATCGGCCATGAAAATGCTGTTACCACTGGCTTGATAGCGGTTCTTCAACGCATTGACGCCAGGCATGAGCATGGCCAGGCATACGGCAAGTATGCCCAGCCACGCGGTCATGCGAATGCCTGTCGTTCGGTTCATAGCTGTCATCGGTATTGATTGGCAGAGTATTTCGGTTGAAATTGCCAGACAAGAGCAGTTTACCTGAAAACCTTACAGGCGCAGCGCCGTCATTGGTACGAAGGTGCGTTTCAGTCCGACCGATTTAAACCGATCGAAAGCCGATACGATCACTTGCCGTTGGTGGGCGTTTCGTGTTGTGATGAGGGAGACAGGCAATAGCAGGCTTTGCTGCCTCCCCCGAAGTAGCTCCGAAAACGCACGGTATCAGATTCAAGGCGGATGCCTGGGCCTGGCTTGCAACTGCTGTAACCCATATGGCACACCACTGCGGCCGGATAATTCGCGCATTGACCGTTTACCCACCGTTTTTTTCAGGAGCACATCGCATGAAACCCCATATCACCGTCCTCACCCTGGGCGTGGACGACCTGGACGCATCCCTGGCCTTTTATCGGGATGGCTTGGGCCTGGCCACCAATGGCATTATCGGAACTGAATTTGAAAACGGCGCCGTGGCATTTTTCAATTTAGAGAACGGGATGAAACTGGCCTTGTGGCCCAGAAAGAGCCTGGCGGCGGACACTGGCCTGCCTGTCACGGCCCGTTCGTCGCTTGAACTTAGCATCGGGCACAACGTGGACAGCAAAGACGAGGTGGATCGCGTTATGCAACAAGCGCAAGCGGCCGGCGCCACCTTGATCAAGCCGGCACAGAATACCTTTTATGGTGGCTATGCCGGCTATTTTTCCGACCCGGACGGCCATCTCTGGGAGGTTGTCTGGAACCCCGAACTGGCTACGCTGGGTTAACTGACTGAACGCGTACGCGTTAATCCCGAGCGACCGGTGCGCCGCTGGTATTGGACCATTGGCTCCATGACCCGGGATATAACGCCGCACCGGAGAAACCGGCAATCTCCATGGCCAGCAGATTATGGCAAGCCGTCACGCCCGACCCGCACTGGCTGATCACGCTCTCGGCCTTTTGTCCCCGCAGGCTGGCTGTCAATTCCTTGCGCAGGGTGTCGGCATCCTTGAATGTCCCGTCGGCTTGCAGGTTGTCCTTGAAGAACCGATTGGCTGCGCCCGGGATGTGCCCGCCGATCGGGTCCAGCGTTTCGTTTTCACCACGGAAACGATCGGGACTGCGCGCATCCAGCACCAGCCGTTCGGCGGCACTGATGTTAGCCAGCACCTCTTCGTAATCGACGGTTCGCGTCAATGAATCGCGCAGCGTCAGCATTCCTTCCCTGGCCGGCTGCGGCGGCTCGGTCGTGACCGGATACCCGCCCTGCTGCCACAGTTTGAAACCGCCATCCAGCACCGATACATTGTCGTGGCCGATCCAGCGCAACATCCACCAGAGCCGGGCCGCAAACATGGAATCATTGGCGTCATAACACACCACATGGGTATCGTCGCTAATGCCGATGGCGGCCATCTTGCGGGCAAAAAGCTCGGGCGCCGGCAAGGGATGGCGCCCCAGGTCTGCAGCCCCTTTGGTACTGAGCACCTGGTCCAAATCAACATGCCGGGCGCCCGGAATATGGCCATCGTTATACAACTGCAGGCCTTGAGACGGATTGGTCAATTCGAAACGACAATCGCACACGACCAGATTGCTGGCGGTGTCCAATAGGTTGGACAGTTCTTGTGCACTGATAAGAGGATTTGCTTTCATGTTTTTTCTTCACGGTTTCAGGTTGCGGTTGCATAGCGACTGAAATAAACACTCAGTCTTCCTGCATCCAGTTGCGGGCGTGTTGCGTAGCCAGCGTTCGGTCGATGCTCACGCCAGTTTGCCCAAGGTAATTGGCAGGATCGATCAGGTTGGCAATATCTTCATCGGACAATGCCTGGGCAATTTGCGGATGATCACGCATCGCAGAACCAAAATCCTGTTTGTTCTCAATGCCTTTCATGGATGCTTCGTAGACCCATTCATGCGCATGATCCTTGCCAACCCGGGCACCCAGTTCCAGCATAACACGCTCGGAAAGCAGATAGCCGCGCATCATGTCCAGATTCCTGTTCATATTTTCCTTGTCTATCCGTAGTCCTGCAAGCAGGTTGCGCGCCTGCAGCAACACCGCGCCAGCAATCAGACAACACTCGGGCAAAGCCTTCCATTCGGTTTTCCAGGCAATCCCGTCACGTTCGTGTTCCTGCACCATGGCTTCGGTCATCATTGCCGCGTTGTAGCGCAGGGTACGTGACAGGCCGGCAATATTTTCTGCCGAGGTTGGATTGCGCTTGTGCGGCATGGTCGAAGAGCCCAGTTTGCCTTCGGAAAATCCCTCTTCAACTTCTCCGAACTCGTTGCGCTGCAAGTTGCGTAGCTCATTGCCGATTTTCGACAGCGTCGCGCCCAGCATAGCCAGCAGATTGGCATATTCGGCAAAGCGGTCGCGCGCCGGCCCCCAACTGATGTCAGGCACTGCCAGTCCCAACGCCGCACAGGTTTGCTCTTCCAGTTCCCGGGCCCTTTCGCCCAGCGAGGCCTGCGTCCCGACGGCGCCAATCAGCATCCCGACAAACACGCGCGGTTCGGCTTGCTTTAGCCTGTCATAGTGGCGAGACAACTCGTCCAGCCAGATGGCGCACTTATGGCCGAATGTAATCGGCAGTGCCTGCACGCCATGCGTGCGCCCCACCATCACGGTATCGCGGTGTGCCTTGGCCAGACGGGCCAGTTCGCGGGCGCACCCTTTGAGATCCCGCAGATAAACAGCATGTGCTTCGCGCAATTGCAGGACAGTGCCGGTATCGAGCACATCCTGAGTGGTGGGCCCAAAATGTACCCACTGCCCATGTTCGCCGCAATGCTCAATGAGCTGCTTGAGTGCGGGCACCAGCGAATGCTTGATGCGACGCATCTCGGCAGCCATTTTTTTCATGTCGATTTTTTCCACCCTTGCATTAGCGGCTATGGCATCTGCCGCCGCCTGTGGAATAATTCCCATGCTGGCCTGGACCTGCGAGAACGTCGCTTCGAAATCCAGCCATTTCTGAACACGATTTTCTTCAGAAAAAATCGCACGAAGCTCGTCGGTACTCCACAAGTGCTGCATGGTGACCGAATCAAAAACTGAAGAAGTCATTTATTCAACCTTATCTGAATGTGATTGTGTATTTCTGGCCGGCAGCAGGCGCCCCGGGTTCAATGTATTGTCCGGGTCAAACGCGTGCTTGATGCTGTACATCAGGCTGATGGCAACCGGGTCTTTATAGCGAAGCAGAATGTCCTGCTTCTGGCGCCCAATACCATGCTCGGCGGAAATGGAGCCGTTCACACGTGCCGCAGCTTCATGTACGATTTCGTGAATGGCCTCTTCACGGGCGAGAAAATCTTCTTTACTGATCGATGCCGGTTTGCTCTGGTTGAAATGCAAATTGCCATCGCCGACATGACCAAAGGTAATGCAACGGATGCCTGGAATAATTGCATTCATGGCCGGTCCCGCGGCGTCGACGAATTCGGCGATACGAGAGATCGGCACCGAAATATCATGTTTGATGGATGGCCCGTCCTTCCGCTGCGCCTCTGGAATATGCGAGCGGATGTCCCACATAGCCTTCGATTGTTGCGTTGATGCGGCCAGGGCGACGTCCAGCACCAAATCCTGCTCCATGGCGTGCGCGAGCACTTCTTCAAACTCGTCCTGCAAGGCCACTCGCGCCGAGGTTTCGGACACCTCGGCCAAAATGACCCATGGCGCGGCCCCTTGCAACGGTTCGCGCATGGCAGGAAAGTGCATCAGCACCAGATTGACAGTCTCTCGGGCCATGATTTCGAATGCGGTAATACGGTCGCCCAGGCTTTCACGCAGGAAAGACAGCAGCGATACCGCCTCGGCCGGATTGCGAATGGCGATCCAGGCCGTGGCCTGCTGGCGCGGCACCGGATACAGCTTGATG
>DATGQC010000139.1:0-2839 GCA_035304425.1 Advenella sp. | reverse complement strand
TTTGTGTCATCCGCATGAGTGATCTGAGCTATCTGTCCAAGGAAATTCCGGCGCTGGCCTATCGCGTCACTCGCCTGATGAGCCAGGAAATTTCGCGCTCGCACAGCATGGTGCTGTCGTTGGGCGCCATGCGCTCCGAACAAAGACTTGCTGCATTCCTGATCAATTTATCGCAACGCTTCTCGTGCCTGGGTTATTCAGGCAGCGAGTACGTGCTTCGCATGAGCCGTGAGGACATTGGCAACTATCTGGGACTGACACTGGAAACGGTCAGTCGTCTGCTATCCCGATTTGCCAAGGAAGGCCTGATCCGTATTCATCAGCGTGAAGTAAGAATTCTGGACTTTAACGGACTGCAAACATTGATTCAAAATGAAAATATGCAGCGTGCGGATTTGCGCAAGGCGCTTGCCTGACCGAGCACATCCCGCGAACATCAAGCCAATCAAAGTGGCTGACATCACCATTGCATCCGCATCCGGGAACAAGCTGGCGGCCAGATCCGGGAAAGCGGCCCTGTCGATGCAGAGCACGGCCATTTTGGCGGCCGGTCAGGTAGAAACGCTCAGCGATATGATGAAACGGGTTCTGACGAACGCCTCCAGTCCCTCGCCAATGCGTCCAGACCGGCCCGATCAGTGCATGCAACAGACGGGCATGGCCGCGCGACGATCACCGCACCAGCCCCTGCCGGGCAATTAGTCGTCCAGTTCAGCTTGCCTGGCGAACAACGATAGCTGATTGCCGCTGTTGGCCATGAAAAAGCTAAGCGTGCTGGAGAAAGCAGCCATCAGCCAGAACAGAAAAAAACCGGCAGCATAGGCCAGCTCGCTTGATATACGAATGTGCCCGAACAAGGGAATATCCCGGGGATCGACCAGCGCAAATACCACTCCACTGGCAAATCCGGCGGCAAGAAACGATGGCCACAGTATCCACATGATCGTGCGCATGGTTACTCCCGTTTGGCGTTGTTGCCGGTTGGCGACACCACCGGCGCCGGCGCTCCGGCCCCCTCACGGGTTACCACCAAGCCGTGCTTGCGGGCATCCAGCCGCACATCGCGATCGGGATTGTTCTGAAACGCCAGAACAATGGTGATCACGCAGCCAACAATGGCCACAAACGGACCTGCCATCAGTAACCACGGCCAAGGCTCTCTGTACCACGGTCCGCTATCTCGTTCCTGCAGTTGCATCCTTGTGCTCCTTGTCAATGAGGGACAAAAAAAGTTGTATCCTGTTGAGCCGATAATGTGCCTTCGGTCTTATCCGTGTTCTCGATATGCAAGGTCAAGCGATGCAATCCCTTGGCCGAGTCCTGAACCGGCACGCGAATGACCATGGGAACCCATTGATTGGAGAAAGCCGGCACATCGATCTGTTGCTCATTGTCTTCTCCAACCAATACCGATACTTTCGGAATATCTGTGGCCGTGGCTTTCAGGACAAATGTCTGATCTTTTTCCGACATATTGATGACCTGAATACGATAAATATTCTCGATCATTCCACCCGGTATTTCCCGGCCGAGCACACCTCTGTCGCGCACGATGTCGACCCTTAACGGAGAACGCAGCGAGAGCGAAACCAGCAAGCCGATAATGAAGATGCTGAGCAAGGCGATGTAAACATAAATACGGGGCTTGAACAGGCGCCGCCGAGCCTGTTTGCTGTCAAGTCCATCGAGCATGCCACTTTCGGACGTATAACGAATCAGCCCGCGCGGATAATTCATTTTGTCCATCACCTGATCACAGGCGTCGATACAGGCGCCGCAGCCAATGCACATATACTGCAGCCCGTCCCTGATATCGATGCCAGTCGGACAGACCTGCACACAGATGGTACAGTCAACGCAATCGCCCAGACCTGCCTGGCTGGGAACGATTTTCTTGGAGCGACCACCTCGCGGTTCGCCGCGAATCCGGTCATAGGTCACTACAAAAGTGTCTTTGTCGACCATCACGCTTTGAAAACGGGCATAGGGGCACATGTATTTACAGACCGACTCGCGTAGAAAACCGGCGTTGCCCCAGGTCGCAAAGGAATAAAAGAGCATCCAGAACCATTGCCAGAAGCTCAGTTCGAAATGCAGCAGTTCAGTGCCCAGCGCCCGGATGGGCGAGAAATAGCCAATGAATGTTGAACCCGTCCACCAGGCGACCACTATCCACAAAAAATGCTTGACGGCTTTTATCCTGAACTTGCGCAAACTCATTGGAGATTCATCGAGCCGGATGCGGGCAACGCGATCACCTTCGACTTTGCGTTCTATCCACATGAAGATTTCGGTGTAGACTGTTTGCGGACAGGCGTATCCACAAAACAGCCGGCCGGCAAGCGCCGTAAACAGAAAAAGGCCATAGGCAGAAATGATGAGTATGATCGCCAGATAAACCACATCCTGCGGCCAGAGCACAATACCGAAAATATAGAACTTGCGCTCTGCCAGGTCGAACAATACCGCCTGGCGCCCGTTCCATTGAAGCCAGGGCAAGCCATAGAAAACCACCTGCGTGGCAAGCACCAGAATAACCCGCCATTTGGCAAACACACCGGTCACGGAGCGCGGATATATTTTTGCGCGGATCTCCTCAACCTGCATACTGCTGTCGTCGGCGGAAACGACCCGAGCCTGGACCAATCTTGGTGGTTGCCAGGCAGGCACATCCTGATTGGCAGACTGCTCTGGTTGCTTATCTGACATGATTGACGATTCTTCTATGCTTAATTATTTGTTGGATAAGCCCCAAACATATGCGGCCAGCATGCGGATCTGATCTTCAGACAAAACATGTTTCTGTGCTGGCATCACACCCTGACGCCCGTGCAGAATC
>DATGQC010000138.1:0-10296 GCA_035304425.1 Advenella sp. | reverse complement strand
TTCAGCGGCATTGGTCCGACATTCAGATCAGCCTGTCGGTACGCACGCACCCGTTCCAGTTTACCGATGTGCCGGTAGATGGCGCCATTTATCATGCCGCACAACCGTGGCCAAACACCCAAAGCGTCATGCTGTTTCGTGAGCAGGAATTGGTGCCGGTATGTTCCTCGCAATTGCTGGCCCGCGCTAAGGTGAAAGGGGCGGGCGCATTGGCGCAACTGACGCATTTGCACATGATGACGCGTCCTGATGCCTGGCCCAGTTGGTACGAACATAATGCTGTGCCTTATTCTCCCCTGGTGCTGGGCGGGCCCCGCTATGAGCTGTTCACCATGCTGCTGGCGGCTGTGGATGCAGGGCTGGGTGTGGCGCTGGTGCCGGCTTTTGTGGCCCGCGAACACATTAAAAGCGGTCGTTACGTGATGCCGGTGACGGCAACCTTGCCGGTAGAGACCGCCTATTACTTTGGCTATCCAAAAGCCGAAACTTATCCCGAGGCTTTGACCCTGTTCGAATCCTGGCTGAAGGCGCAGACGATACGGTAGACCTGACGCCGCTTCTCGCGCGATTGCGGCAATGACGCAGTGACATTCTGGATCAAAGCCAGGTAGCAGCGAGCTAAGAAAAAAGCAGAATAACGCTGCTGTGTTGATGGGCAGCGCAGACGGTAAAAGGGCCCGACCGAAGCCGGGCCCTGCCTGATAAGGAGGATACGATGAATAGAATCGTATTACAACTTATCCTGATCGGTATAGTGCTGATGCTGCTGGTGTACAGCACGCCAGCTTACTGATCAGGGACCGGGGAGCCCTCACTCGCCGGTTTCAGGTTCTAATTTACTTAACTGTATTTTTTTTGTCAATGTGGTACTTTCCGTAGCCGCCACCTGCAAGCGCCGGGGTATCGACGCATCCGTCGTGTTCAATCCTAGCGGAAAATGACCGTGCGGTGGTTGTTGAGCAGAATGCGATGTTCAACGTGATACTTGACGGCACGCGACAATACCAGCGACTCGATGTCGCTGCCGACCCGGGTCAGCTCGTTGGCCGACATGGCGTGGTCAACCTGTTCGATGTCCTGGGCAATAATCGGACCTTCGTCCAGATCGGCCGTTACATAGTGTGCGGTGGCGCCGATGATTTTTACGCCACGCGCATGGGCCTGGTGATACGGGCGGGCGCCTTTGAAGCTGGGCAGAAAACTGTGGTGGATATTGATTGCCCGGCCTTCCAGGGTGCGACAGAATTGATCCGACAGGATCTGCATATAACGGGCAAGCACGACAACATCGGCCTTGTGGTTTTCTACCAGCGCCAGCACCTGCTTTTCCTGTTCGGCCTTGGTGTCCGGCGTCACCGGCAGGTAATGGAAGGGGATGCCGTAGCCCGTGGCCAGTCGTTCATAGTCGCGATGATTGGAGACGACCGCAACGATTTCAATTGGCAGGGAGCCGCTATTGGCGCGAAACAGCAGGTCATTCAAGCAATGCCCCTGTTTGCTGACCATGATCAGCACGCGGGCTTTTTTTCTTGCATCATGCAGTTTCCAGGTCATATTGAATTTCTCGCCAAGCGGGATAAATTTCAGGCGGATGTCGTCATGGCCGATCGCGCTGTCGACGCTGAAATGGACGCGCAGAAAAAAACGCTGGGTTTCTTCGTCCCCGTACTGTTGTGAATCAATAATGTTGCCTTCCATTTCAAGCAGCAGGCCGGAAATGGCATGGACAATACCGGTACGGTCGGGACAGGAAACAGTCAGGATGTAATCGTTTTGCATATTCGTTCGTGCGTTGATAGCGGGTTAGGGGGTCAGCGGGACGCCAGGGCCTGGGCCGTTGTGGTTGCAATTGCCAGCGCCGCTGTCAGGCCGGGTGATTCAATGCCGAACAGATTGACCAGGCCGGGCACGCCATGATCGCCGGGGCCGGAAATCACAAAGTCGCCTGCTGCCGATGAAGCGGGTACGATTTTCGGGCGGATGCCGGCATAGCCGGGCTCCAGGGCATTCTCGGGCAAGCCTGGCCACCAGCCGCGGATGGCCTGGTCAAATGCGGCCGCATGATCCGGGTTGACCAGGTAATTTTCGTTCTCGATCCACTCAGTATCGGGTCCGAATTTGGCCTGACCGCCCATGTCCAGGGTCAGATGCACGCCCAGGCCCGCGCTATTTGGCATTGGGTAGATCAGGTGAGAAAACGGTGCGCGGCGGTTCAGCGTGAAATAGCTGCCCTTGCAGTAATATTCGCCCGGAATATGTGCCGGATCAAGCCCGCCGATGTTACGCGCCAGTGTAGGGGCGTGCAGGCCGGATGCATTAATGAGCGTGCGACAGCGTAAAGTCATGGCTTCGTCCCCGCCAAAATGACAGGTGAAGGCGCCGTCGGCATCGATATTCGCGTGCAGCATGGGCGTGCGCAGAATAACCTGGGCGCCGGCGTTTTCTGCATCGCCCTGCAGGGCCAGCATATAGGCGTGGCTATCAATGATGCCGGTCGATGGAGACAGCACGGCAGCGGCACAGTCAAGTTCGGGCTCCAGTTTGCGCGTTTGCTCGGCGGTCAGCCATTGCAGATCGTCCACGCCGTTGGCCTTGCCCTGGGCAGCAATTTTTTCCAGATAGGGCACCTGGCTGTCGGCTGTGGCAACCAGTAGCTTGCCCATACGTTTGTAAGGAATATGGCGTGCATCACAATAGGCATAAAGCTGTTTTTTGCCTTCCACACAAAGGCGGGCCTTCAGGCTGCCTTCCGGATAATATAAACCGGCATGGATTACTTCGGAATTGCGTGAGCTGGTGCCCATGCCGATAGCTTCTTCGGCTTCCAGCACCATTACCTCCGTTCCCGCGCAGGCCAGTTCGCGGGCTATGGCAAGCCCGACCACGCCGGCGCCGACGACGATGCATTCAATATCAATACTCATTATGTTTCTGTTAAGGTAGGGGTCAGATCAAAACTGCCGGCATGATAGACCAGGGGCAGCGAATCGGTATGGTGGCAACGTTCTACCTCGCCGATCAGGATCATATGATCCCCTTCGTGGTAGTGATTGCGGTTGTAGCATTCGAACCAGGCCGAGCAATAGCGGTTATCCAGTTTGGGAACCTGTTCAGTTGTGGCGCCCGGCGTCCAGCAGATGTCGCGGAAACGTTCTTGCGGACTGCCGGCAGAAAACTGGCGAGCCAGCGTAAGCTGTTCGGCGTTTAATATGTGGATGTTATAGCGCGTGATCTGTTCAAAGGCTTCCCTGTTGGACGAGGATTTGATCAGGCTCCAGAGCACCAGCGGCGGGTTAAGCGAGACAGAGTTGAACGAGCTGACGGTCAGTCCGATGGGATGGCCGGTTTGCGGGTGTGTGGCCGTCACGATAGTGACGCCGGTCGCAAAGCGGCCCAGCGCAGACTTGAAATTGCGTGAGTCAAAATCCGGAGCCTGTGCGCTCATCGTGTTAATACCTTATGTCTTGGCTTTGTGGTCATGTCAGGGAGACAGGCGAACCATGGACCAGCGTGCGTCTTCGCCACGCGTATAACGAAGCCGGTCGTGCAGCCGCGACGGGCGGCCCTGCCA
Organism: Advenella sp.; assembly: GCA_035304425.1. Lineage (GTDB taxonomy): Bacteria > Pseudomonadota > Gammaproteobacteria > Burkholderiales > Burkholderiaceae_B > Advenella. The sequence continues at coordinate 6,725 of DATGQC010000138.1, read as the reverse complement.
GAATTCGATCATATCCGGAACGACGACATAGCCTCCCCAGTGAGGCGGTTTGGGGACGGTGTCGCCAAATTTTTCTCTGAAATCCTCTGCGCGTTCTTCCAGTTCTTCTCGAGTGATCACCTGGCTTTGCTTGGACGCCCAGGCGCCGATGCGGGAGCCCAGCGGACGACTGACGAAGTAGTCGGTCGATTCCGCTTCGGGGAGGCGTCGCGCGAGGCCATTGATATGCACCTGGCGTTCCAGTCCCAGCCAGACGAACAGCAGGCTGACTGCGGCATTGCCGGCAATATCATGGCCCTTGTCAGACTCATAGTTGGTGAAAAAGGTGAATCCGTCGGCCGTCAGCTCCTTGAGCAGGACCGTGCGGGAGGAGGGTCTGTGACTGGCGTTGACGGTGGACAGCACCATGGCGTTGGGTTCCTTGATGCCGCCGGCGACGGCATCGTTGAACCAGCGTTCGAATTGTTTGATGGGGTCGGGATCGACCTGGGATTCCAGAAGCACGTTCTGTTCGTAGTTCTGGCGTAAATCTGCGAGCGTCATAATTACTTCTTCAGGGAAAATACCTAAAGGAATAGTGTACTGCACTTGGGCGGATTTCCCCGGCAATTCCCGGTCGTCGGCAGCAGATTGCCCCGATCAGGAGGTTGACTTTACCGGGTATGCTTTCTTGAGCGTATCCGCCAGTTTGAACAGGGCGTGGTCCTGGATGTTGGCATCCGACAGGGCATGCGCCGTTTCGATCACATATTCGGGGCAGGGACCGTTCTGGCCCGTGGCGTTCAGGATGATTTGCAGGGTTTCGTCGAAAGTCAGGTCTTTGGCGTAGGCGTGGTTTTCCCGGTCCATGATAAAAGCCAGGGCGCGCACCGGCCCTTGTGCCGTTTCGCAGTGGGTCCAGGTCGGGATGTAGGCGCCCGAGACCATTTCGCGTTTCCACAGGGCGCGAAATTCTTGTTCCAGCGCGTCGGGCCGCAGTTTGAATACTTTGCCTTCGCACTTCCCACCTTCATCCAGGCCGAACACCAGGCCCGGCCGTTCCGGCGTGCCGCGATTGACGCTGGACCACAGGCATAACGCACGATGGTAACCATGAAGCGTGGCAAGGCGACATTCCTGGAATTCGAATTCAGGGCGCCAGATAAGAGACCCGTAGCCAAAAACCCATACGTTGTCCGGGTCGGTGCCGACCAGGTTCTGTTGCATGGAGTGTTCGACTTCTTCGTCGGTCCACAGACGGAACTGACGGATATGATCGAGCGCTTTTTGTAAGGGATTCCTGATTAGTTCAGCCACGGAAATGAACTTCTTTGAATGTGCATTAAAATATCACAGGAGTCCGGAGCGCAGATGAAGCCAGACCAGCCGGACGCCGGCGGTTAAATCTCTGTAACAAGTTTAGTATAGGTCAGATTCGATTGGAATGGATACAACTATTAACGATAAGCAAAGACGTTTCAGCGGTTTACAGCGCTTGTATGGTGATGCAGCAACAGCGCGCCTGGCGCAGGCGCATGTGATGGTGGCGGGGATCGGCGGCGTGGGCTCATGGACAGCAGAGGCCCTGGCCCGCTCGGGTGTGGGCGAACTGACGCTGATCGACCTGGATCATGTCGCCGAGTCCAATGTGAATCGGCAAATTCATGCGCTCACGGCCACACTGGGCCAGGCCAAAATTCAGGCCATGGCAGATCGTATTGCCGGGATCAACCCCGATTGCCGGGTGCACCTGGTAGACGATTTTTTGGGGCCTGATAATGTGGATGCGCTGATGCAGGCGCGTCCGGTAAGCGTCCTGGTAGACGCCACCGATCAGGTCGCGGCCAAGATCGCGATGGTGCTGGCTTGTCAGCGGGATCAGATTCCACTGGTGATGTGTGGCGGTGCCGGCGGCAAGCTGGATGCGCTCACGCTGACTGCCGGCGATTTGTCCACGGCGCGCAATGACGCATTGCTGGGTCGTATCCGGCAACAGCTACGCAAGCATCATGGGTTCGCCAAAGGTTCAGATCGCCACGGCAAGGCCCTGCGCAAGGCGCCTGCCATGCGCGTCTTTGCGCTCTGGTTCGATCAGCCGGCCGTGTTACCCCAGGCCTGGGTGGCGGCAGAAGAGGGCGGGGGGCCTCAGGGTTTGTCCTGCGCCGGTTATGGATCTGCTGTGACGGTAACCGCAGCAATGGGTATGGCAGCGGCAGGCGAGGCGATTCGCAGAATCCTGGCCTGACCGCGCCGGCAGGTGGCGTTGCTTACATCATGCCTAGCCGGACAACAGCAGCCAAGCAGGGACACGTTCATGTCATGATCGTTATGACGCGTGCTGGCGGCATGATCGCGGAAGGACGAATGACGCTCACCGACGGTCTAAGGCAAGCCGCAAATAGCCAATAGCGAAGGGGCGCAGGTTGATGGAACACGTCTGCCATTCTCCCTGTTGGACGATCGCCTTAAATCATGCCTGGCGTTGACCGTGGTGGATAAAAGACAGTTTTTTAGTTATTACCCGGGTAATATTCCAATTTTATTTATATCCGGGTAATATTTGGGTTGCACTTATCAAATCGATCAAGGACTCCAACATGGCCGCCACCCCTGAACCAACCTACACCGTCTTCCATGGATACCGCAAGCTCGCCTCTGGTACGTTGCCTCAGGTTGCCGCGGCATACCGGGACGCCCTGAATGCAACCTCGACCAGCGCCTTATTGATTTTCGATGATGCTACCGGTCGTTCCACGGATATCGATGTGCGGCTGCCGGGGAACGTCTCGCCCATTGATCGGCAGCATGGTCATGAGCGACGGCCGACCACCCGGCGAACGGACAGCGGTGCAGCGGTGGCGCCTGATGCCGGGATGGCAGGGGCCACCAATACGTCTCCCTATCATCCGGCGTTGACGCAGACCGCGCCTGGAAGCGATGATCAGGTTGGGCGGCGGCGTGGCCGACCGAAACTGGGCGTGATTTCCCGGGAGGTGACGTTATTGCCGCGGCATTGGGAATGGCTGTCCAGCCAACCAGGCGGCGCTTCGGTCGCGCTGCGTAAGCTGGTTGAAGCAGCCCGGCTCAGCAATACGGATCGTGACAACCGGCGCAACGCCCAGGAACGGGCCTATCACTTCATGCTTGCGCTAGGCGGTGATCTGCCCGGCTACGAGGAGGCTACCCGGGCGCTGTTTGCCGATGATATGGCGGCGCTCAAAAATCATCTTGCCGGCTGGCCTGAGGATGTACGCGTACATGCGCTGAAGCTGGCAAGCGACGCCTGAAGGCGGCCCCGCTGTCCAATCGTGCGGTCCGGCTTTAGGGCTCTGTGGGTCACGCATTGCAACTGACCGTCCGGCGGTTGTTGTCGGGCACGGCGGGGTCGCCGCGCCGGCGCATGGCTCGCCATGGCGCAGGTCGATGCCCGATGGCCACAGCAATCAGGAAGTGAGCGCCGGCGTCCCTTCAGATTTGCGCGCCAGGAACTCTTCAAGCACGAGACCGGTATGGGATACGGATTTTTTCGCAATAATGTCCTGCACCGATCCCACGGCGACAACCTGTCCGCCGCCGTTGCCGCCCTCGGGCCCCATGTCGACAATCCAGTCGGCCTCGGCCATGATATCCAGGTTGTGTTCAATGACCACGACCGTATTGCCTGCTTCAACCAGCCGGTGCAGTACCACAATCAGTTTTTCGACATCGGCCATGGACAGCCCGACGGTGGGTTCATCCAGAACGTACAGCGTGTGTGGCCGGCTTGAGGCCCGGCCGGTTTTGATCACGCCTTCGTCGAGCCGTGCCTTCACGAGTTCCGAGACCAGCTTGATCCGTTGCGCTTCGCCGCCGGACAGTGTTGGGGAAGGTTGTCCCAGTGTGAGATAGCCCAAGCCGACATCCTGCAGCAATTGCAGCGATCGCTTCACTTTGGGATGGGCGCCGAAATAGGGGATGGCGTCATCCACTTCCATCTTCAACACTTCGCCCACGTTGTGTTCACGCAAGCGGATGGCCAGCGTATCGGGATTGAAACGATTGCCATTGCATGCCTCGCACGGGACTTTGATGTCCGGCAAAAAGCTCATTTCAATCGTGCGCATCCCCTGACCCTCGCATATAGGACAGCGTCCGTCACCTGTATTGAACGAGAAGCGGGAAGCGCTCCAGCCGCGAATTTTCGCATCGCGCGTTTCTGCAAACTGACGTCGTACATCATCCCAAAAGCCGATATAGGTTGCCGGGCACGAACGGGGTGTTTTGCCGATAGGCGTCTGGTCCACCTCAAGTACGCGGTCCAGGCTTTCCCAGCCGGTGATGTTGTCGCAACCGCGCCATGGCGCTGGCGTTTTGGCGCCGATTACGCCTTTGAGATTATCCAGCAGGACATCGCGCGCCAGCGAGGATTTGCCGGAACCCGAGACGCCGGTGATGACACTGAGGCGACCCTTGGGGATGCGAACGTTCACGTGTTGCAGGTTATGCAAATGGGCGCGGTGGATTTCAATATATTTGGTGTCTGCATCGATTGGCTGCCCGGGTCTTAATGGATGCGCCATGGGGTGCGCCAGATAGCGGCCGGTGAGCGAGTCGGGATGGTTGACGATATCCTCGTAGTTACCCTGGGCGACCACGGTGCCGCCGCGCACGCCGGCGCCGGGTCCCATGTCAATGATATGTTCGGCGCGGCGGATCGTATCGTCATCGTGTTCCACGACCACCAGCGTATTGCCGTTGCCTTCCAGGCGTGACAGCGCATTGAGCAGAATTCGGTTATCGCGCGGATGCAGGCCGATGGTGGGTTCGTCCAGAATGTAACATACGCCCTGCAGATTCGAGCCCAACTGGGCAGCCAGGCGGATGCGTTGCGCTTCGCCGCCGGATAGCGTTGGCGCTGACCGGTCCAGGCCCAGATAGCCCAGTCCGACCTCTTCCATGAAGGCCAGACGGCTTTTTATTTCATTCAGGATATCGCGTGCAATTTCTGCATCGCGACCTTTCAGAATCAGACCGGCAAAGAAGGTATGCGCTTCGCTGACCGGCAGCGCCGCCAAATCGGCAATACTGCGGTCTTTCCAGCGTACGGCCAGTGCGTTGCGGTTCAGACGCTGGCCATGGCAGGAGGGGCACGCCTGCAGTTCGTGTTCTTCATCGCCGGACAGGTTTTTCCAGGCGTCTTCTTCGCCGCTTTGCTCCTCATCAAACCCACTCAACTTGACGCCGGTGCCGAAGCAGGCGGTGCACCAGCCATGCTTGGAGTTATAGGAAAACAAACGCGGATCGGGTTCAGGGAAACTGGTCCCGCAGCTTGGGCAGGCGCGTTTGGTGGAAAAGTGCTGCTGCTCCAGATCGCTGGCGTGCAACGGATTTGCCGGATCCAGATCCAGAATGATGCTCATGGCGCCGTGGCCGGTTTCCAGCGCGCTGTGCAGCGCCTGCTTCAGGCTGGACTCTGCTGCGGGCGTGATGACGAGGTCGGCCACCGGCAATTCGATTGTGTGCTCCTTGTAGCGATCGAGTCGCGGCCAGGGTTTGACCGGAATGAAGTCGCCGTCTACACGCAGATGAGTATAGCCTTTGCCTTCAGCCCATTTGGCCAGGTCGGTGTAATAACCTTTGCGCGCGGTCACCAGCGGCGCCAGCACGCCGATATGTCGTCCCTTGCACGTATTCATGATACGGGCAAAAATCTGTTCCTGCGATTGCGGTTCTACCGGCACCTGGCAGTCGGGGCAATATTGTGTTCCCAGTTTGACGTAAAGCAACCGCAGAAAATGGTGGGCTTCGGTCATGGTGCCGACCGTGGATTTTCGCCCGCCGCGGCTGGTGCGCTGTTCAATCGCTACAGTGGGCGGGATGCCGTAAATAGCGTCCACATCCGGTTTGCCGGCTGGTTGAACCACGGCGCGCGCATAGGCGTTAAGCGATTCCAGATAGCGGCGCTGTCCTTCATTGAAGAGGATGTCGAAGGCCAGCGTTGATTTTCCAGAGCCGGACACGCCGGTGATGACCGTAAAGGTATTATGCGGAATATGAACGTTGACGCCTTTCAGATTGTGTTCCTTGGCATTCATGATATCGATCTGCGACGGCGTTTCGTGTCTGGCCGTCGTTAATGCCGTGCTGCTCGCATAAGGCAGGTGTGGCTCCTGCAGCGAGCGCGGCGCGCTGGCGATAATATCCGATTCGTATTCGCGCAAGGCGGCGCCGGTATGCGACCGGGCGATGTTCATGACAGTGTCGGGCGTGCCTTCAGCAATAATACGGCCGCCGTCTACGCCACCTTCCGGGCCGAGATCGATCAGCCAGTCGGCAGCGCGAATCACGTCCAGATTGTGTTCAATGACCAGCAGGGAATGGCCGGCGCCCAGCAGCTTGCGGAACGCCCCCATGAGCCGGGCGACATCGTCGAAATGCAGGCCGGTGGTGGGTTCGTCAAACAGAAACAGGCTGCCCTTTTTGGCGACCTTTGCCGAGGAAATACCGCTGCGTGCTGCTTCGGCCAGATGTCCGGCAAGTTTCAGGCGCTGCGCCTCGCCGCCCGACAGGGTAGGAACAGGCTGGCCGAGCTTGAGGTACTCCAGTCCCACGTCAATGAGCGGTGAGAGGCTTGTCTGTACGTCGCGCAAACCCTTGAAAAAACTGAGCGCTTCGCTCACGGTCATATCCAGCACCTGATCGATGGAAGCGCTGTTACCCAGGTGTTCGACACGGATTTCGAGGATTTCGGGGCGGAAACGCTTGCC
>DATGQC010000137.1:0-6732 GCA_035304425.1 Advenella sp. | reverse complement strand
GTACCACCCATGTCAAATGCCAGTACGTGGTCAATATTGGAGCGCTTGCTGAAAAAGGCGGCAGCAATCGCGCCCGCAGCGGGGCCGGATTCCAGCAGTTGCACGGGAAATTTTCTGGCCTCGCCAACATGGGTCAGTCCGCCGTTGGACAGCATCATGAGCAGGGGGCAATGAATAGCCATTGTTTTCAGCCGCGCTTCCATGCTTTCAAGGTATTTGTCTGCAATCGGCCGGACGTAGGCATTCGCGGCCGTAGTGGAGGTGCGCTCATACTCGCGCATCTGCGGCGAGACTTCGCTGGAGATGGACACATATACCTGCGGAAAGCGGGATTCGATAAGATCCCGGGCGCGGCGTTCATGCGCCGGGTTGGCATGGGCATGCAGGAACACGATGGCGATGGATTCAACACCCTGATCAACCAGTTGCTGCGCGGCATCGATCACACTGGCTTCATCCAGTGGCGTGTCTACATTTCCGTTAACGCGCATGCGTTCACGCGCTTCCAGGCGCAGCTCGCGCGGGATAAGCGGGCGGGGCATTTCAATAAAGATATCGTACAGGTCATACTTGAACTCGCGCCGCATTTCCAGGGTGTCGCGGAATCCTTCGGTTGTGATCAGGCCCGTAGCGACGCCACGTCGCTCGATCAGCGCATTGGTGAAGAGGGTGGTCGCGTGCACCACGCGGGCTACCTGCTCGCCTTTTACACCTTCACGTTCAAGAAGAATGTCGATGCCGCGGATGGCGCCTTCGGTCGGCTCATCCGGGGTGGTGAGCTCCTTGTGGCTGAAAACGCGCGCGTCCTGATGGTTATAAAGCACGATATCGGTGAAGGTGCCGCCAATGTCGATGCCCAGAGAGTAGCTTTCATTTGTCATTTCGTATATCCGCGAACGCGGTCCTGATTCTGCAATGCTGAAGAACGTCCGGCCGGGTCGCCAAAACCCCCGCCACCGGGCGTACGTAGTACGACCTGCGTCCCTTGGTTGATGATGTGTTGTTCCTTTGGGTTGACCTTGACGCCGTTGATGAGGATTTCACCTGGCGCGCCTGCGCCACCGCCATTCATGCCTGGGGCTGCCGATTCGGGCCGGGTGCGTTCCGCCATGAACGAGATGGTGGCCGGGTTTTCCGACAGGCTTTCCAGCACCAGTTCTTGCCCCAGGCCGCCGCGATATGCGCCGTTGGCGACATCACAACTCCGGTATTGCCGACGTACGACTTTCAAGGGCGCCACTTGCTCAATGACTTCGACCGGCGTAGAGGAAATATTGCTGGGCCAGGAAAGTACGTCGATGCCGTCGCTGTGCGCGCTTGCGCCATAACCGCCATTCAGGAAAAACAGATTGGCAAAGCCCTGGCCATCGGCGCGCACGCCTGCCATATTCACGCACCATAGGGGTGATCCGACGCTGGCGATCACTTTTTCCGGCACGACTTTGGCCAGCGCTTGCACCACCATGGCCGGCAGAAAATGCCCGATCAGCGCCCGGGCGCCGCCCGGCGCAGGGGCGACGGAATTCAGGATGCTGCCCGGCGGGGCCGTCACGTGCATGGGAACAAGCGTGCCGTCATTGTTCGGCACATCCGGACACAATACGGCCTTCAATCCATAAGAGGTGTAAGCGGTGGTGTAGGCAAGGCATACATTGATAGACTTTTGCACTTGCGGATCGGAGCCGGCATAGTCTACGGTCACTTCGTCGCCGTGCACTGTCAGCGCCATCTTAAGCCTGATGGGTTTATCAATACCGTCGCTGGTCGCTTCGGCATGATAAGTTCCGTCAGGAATGGCATTGATGGCTTTGCGCATCGCCTGTTCGCAGCGGCCGCGCAGCTCGCCTGACAGTTCATCCAGCGAGTCCAGCCGGTACTCGTTCATGAGCTCGAGCACATTGCGTTCGATCAGCGCAAGGCCGGTAAACTGTGCATACAAATCGCCCATCACCTGGTCCGGAACGCGTACGTTCTGCCGCAGAATCTGCTCCAGCGTGGGGTCCATTTTGCCGGCTCGCATGACCTTCATGACGGGAATTTGCAGACCTTCCTCAAAGACCGAGGTGGCATCGGCAGAGCGCACGCGCCCGCCGATGTCCGGTGCATGCGCGACCGACCCCGCCCACGAGACGATACGGCCATTCTGAAAAATGGGCTTGCCAACCGTGATATCCGGCAAGTGGCCGGTGCCCAGCCACGGGTCGTTAGTGATAATGATATCGCCGTCTTCAAGCTGCTCTTCGGGAAACTTTTCCAGGAAACAACGGATGGTTCGCGGCGCCGTGCCGATGAACGAAGGGATCCCGTTGGAGGCCTGGGCAATGGAATTGCCTTTGGCGTCGGTAATCACGCAGGCAAAGTCATTGGATTCCCGCACGATAGACGAAAACGAGGTCCGGACCAGAGAGGCCGCCGCTTCATCAACTGTAGAAATGAGTCGGCGCCATAATAATTCAAGCGTAATGCTGTTAAGTGTTGAGTGCTTCATTGGGCATGTATACCGGCGACATTAATCACCTTTTTCCATTTAATCGTTTCTTCAGACACAAACTTGCGTGCGTCCGCTTCGGAGCCGCCGATAATGGCGAGCGCTTGTCCTTTCCATGTTTGCTTCATGTTTTCCGCGTGTAGAATTTCATTGATATCCTGGTTAAGACGTTGAACAATATTTTCCGGCACACCGGATGCGGTGGCGATGGTGAACCACCCCGTGCCATCGAACCCCGGGTAACCCAGTTCGCTGACCGTGGGCAGATCCGGCAGTTCTTCGCTTCTTTCTTTGCTTGTGACGGCAAGAGCGCGAATTTTTCCGGACTTGATAATGGGTATGGAGGTGGTCGCCAGCTCGGTCATAAGATCGATCTGCCCGCCCATCAAATCGGTCATGGCCATGGAACTGCCTTTGTAAGGCACATGCGTGAATTTCACGCCTGTCGCCTGCTGTAATAATTCCCCCACCATATGTGTAGATGAACCTGTGCCTGCAGAGCCGAAATTGAGCTTTCCGGGATTGGCGCGCGCATAGTCCAGGAGTTCTTTGAAGGTGTTGAACGGCAGCTTCGGATTGACGACAACCGTACACGGCACGGCGCCAAGAATGCAGACGGGCTGAAGATCTTTGACCGGATCATAGGGCAGGTTTTTATATACGGAATAGGCCGAATGAATCCCGATCGTGCCGAGTAATAACGTTTTGCCATCGGGCCTGGCGGTGGCAACGGTGCGTGCGCCAATATTTCCGCCCATGCCTGGCCTGTTTTCGACCACGAAAGGTTGTCCATATTTTTCCGACAATTCCTTGCCGATCGATCTGGCCAGCACATCTGCGGTGCCGCCGGGTGAAAACGGCGCAACAATGGTGACCGGGCCATCAAAGAAATCCGCGGCCAGGGCACGTGCGGCCGGCCATGCGCCGGCAAGCAGCAAGAGCGCTGCGCGTCGTGTCATTTGCATGTTCATCTCCTGGAAATTGTGATTGTGGGCACAGTGTAGGAGCAATTTTCTATATCAACAAATTCTTTTATTATGGTTATCTATTCATTTGTGATATAGGGCAGAATTCGCCATTCCGTCTGTATGCGGGCGAAAAGGCGGCTTTACCGGGCTGGCTTACTGTCGATCCAGACGCTTATGATGATTGGTTCAGGGAAAGGGTGCGGCAATTTATAGAAAACTAGCGGTAACCCGCACGCCGTGAGCAGGGGTATGGACGACGCTCAATAAGTGATTGACCGGAGGCGCCGGTCCCGTGCTTGATTGCCTATCGTGAATTAATTCTGACGCCATTGGCGGCGCAGACCCCAGCAGCCAGGGGGGAAGGCGCAGGCAGGCCGTCATAGGCAGACCAGAGGGCGCGTTGAACCGGCTGAGCGCCAATTTCTGAGAGCGGCACATATAAAGGCGACCGTCTTTCAAGCAGTGCACATCGTCATTGCTTTGAGGCATGGCGGCATGCCAATCGTGTTATTGCAGGCTGGATACCCTTTTACAACCCATGGCCGCCCACACCTGCACGCGTCACCTAATCCACGTAAACCGCGAACCGCTGCAACTGCGCTTCGCTTTTCTTAATCTCCTGCAAACTCTTCTTCCCGCCTCTGGCCACAAGCATGGCAACCAGAATCTGCGCGACAGACATCGCCGGAACCACAGACGGGAACAGCGAAGGCGTTTTATTGGGCACAACCACTAGTGCATGCGACTGTTTGGCGATGGGCGAAAGGGTACTGTCGGTGATGCTGACAATCTGCATCCCTTGCTTGCGACCAAACTCAACGGCCGACACGGAATCTCTCGCATATGGGTTGTAGCTGAAGACGAGCAGGGCGTCTTCGCTGCCTGCCTCCCGCAGATCGTCGGAGAATGTGCCGGCAATCCCGGTCAGAAGCCGGGTATTGTGCATGAACATGGCGCACGCGTAGTTAAAGTAAAAGGCGGCAGGGAACAGGCTGCGCAGCCCCGCAACGTAGATGCGGCGCGCTTTTCCCAGGATATCGCTGGCGTGTTTGATTGACGCCAGCGTGTCTGCCGCGGTCAATTGTGTCAGATGCGTGTCGTCCGCATGCAGCAGTTCCCGGATGAGTTTTTCCGCTTCATCGCTGCCGCTGCGTTTCTGCAGCGCCGTTGCGCGTTCGGAAAACGAACTGCTGCCCTCGGTCAGCCAGGTTCTGTATACCGAACGAAACGACTCGTAGCCGTCGAATCCCAGCTCCCGGGCGAGCCTGTGCATGGTGCTGGACTGTAGCCCGGCGCTGCTGGCCACGGACCGCATTGAATTCAAGGCCATATCTTTGGGATTGTCCATCACATAGCGGGCGGCGCGTTGCAGTACGGGTGACAGGCTTTGATACCGCTCTTGAATCAATCGGTCTACACTGTGCTTGTCCATGTCCTTTTCTCGCTACTTGCCAATTTTGGCATTCTACAGGATGGGCGCGTGAACCTGTGCGATTGCGGCATCGACCGCCTGTGCCAGTATGTCAACCGCATCCGAGAGTTCCGCAAGGTTCGTGATGTAAGGCGGGGCAAGCAGAACATGATCGCCGCGTTCGCCGTCCATAGTGCCTCCTCCTGGATAGCACAGCAGTCCTCTTGCGTGTGCTTCTTGCTTGATTCGCGCATGCAGCTGGAGTTGTGCATCGAATGGTAAACGCTGGTCGCGTTCGCGCACCAGTTCGATGGCCTGGAACAGGCCCCGGCCGCGAATGTCGCCGACATGAGGATGGTTGCCGAAGCGCTCGGTCAGCAGCGTGCGCAGATCATGTCCCAATTGGGCTGACTGCTGCACCAGCTCATCGCGCTGGACGATGCGTTGCACTGCGAGCGCTGCGGCGCATGCAACGGGGTGTCCGATATAGGTATGGCCATGCTGGAACGCACCCGATCCGGACTGGATCGCTTCGATCACGCGGTCATGGGCGATGACCGCGCCGATGGGCTGGTAACCGCCGCCCAGACCCTTGGCCAGGGTCAGGATGTCCGGGACCACCCCTTCGGGTTCGAACGCGTGGTAAGTGCCGGTGCGACCCAGGCCGCACATTACTTCATCCAGAATCAGCAAGACCCCATAGCGGTCGCAGACGTCGCGTATTTTTTTGAAATACCCGGGTACGGCGCATACCGCGCCTGCTGTCGCTCCCACGACGGTTTCGGCGACAAAGGCGGCAACCGTGTCGGGGCCAAGCCTGACAATCTGCTCTTCCAGTTCCTGGGCGAGCCGCGTGCTGTAGTCTTCGTCGGAAAGCGTGTCCTCCTGCTCATGATAAGGAAAGCAGGGCGATACATGATAGGTGTCGATCAAAAGCGGCTGATAGAGCGCGCGCCGCCCGAGGTGGCCGCCAATGGCCAGTGCGCCCAACGTATTGCCATGATAGCTTTGGCGGCGGGAGATGATGTGGCGGCGCGACGGTTCGCCTCGTTCCACATGGAATTGGCGGGCCATTTTCAGCGCACATTCCATGGCTTCCGAGCCGCCGGATACGAAATACACGTTAGCGAGCCCGGCAGGCGATTGATCCACCAGTGTATCGGCCAGTTCTTCTGCGGGTTCAGAGGTGAAGAAGCTGGTGTGGGCATACTCAAGCTTGTGCAGCTGTTCCGTGATCGCTTGAATGACTTCTGCGTTGCCATGCCCCAGACACGATACCGCTGCGCCGCCCGACGCGTCGTAATAGCGGCGACCGTTTGTATCGATCAGGAACGACCCTGCGCCTTCGCGCGCGACGGGCATGGATTTGCGAGGATTTCGATGAATAATGCGTGTCATAGGTTTCCCAAAGAATAACGGCTTTGTCACTGGTCACTGAAAGAAGGCGCTTGACCATTTGTTTTATGGATCATATGATATATGTAATATTAAAATAGATCAAACGATCCATAGATGATGATTGAATGGATCGAAAGAACAGGGAGAACCGCAAATGAAAGTCGCGTCAGTACAGATGTTTAGTACGGACAACGTTCAGGAGAATATCGGGAAGGCGTGCCGATACATTGACGAGGCGGCCGCAAAGGGTGCTGACCTGGTTGTTCTGCCCGAATTCTTCAACACGATATTCTTCGCGCAGTATCAGGATCCGGCGTATCACAACCTGGCAGAAGCAGACACGGGCCGTACCATCACCGCCATTCGGGAAGCGGCGCAGCGCAATCGCATCGCGGTGGTCGCCACGATCTACGAAAAGGAAGAGGCCGGCTTGTACTTCGATACGGCCATGCACATCGACCGCACTG
>DATGQC010000136.1:0-6420 GCA_035304425.1 Advenella sp. | reverse complement strand
GGGCGCCAATCTGATTTGCTTTACCACCGGCCGCGGCTCGGCGTACGGCTGTACCCCCTCGCCTTCGCTCAAGCTCAGTACCAACAATGCCTTGTGGCAACGTCAGGAAGAAGATATCGATATCAACTGCGGCACCATCATCAGTGGAGAAGAAAGCGTAGACAGCCTGGGTGAAAAAATCTATCGCATGATGCTGGAAGCGGCATCGGGAACAAAGACCAAGAGCGAACTGCATGGTTATGGACAGAATGAATTTGCACCATGGCCCCTGGGTGTGACGATGTAGACACCACTATCGGAGGGTGTGCACCAAATGATTTACACCCTCCTGGCTTCCCGACACCCAGTTCTAAACCTAATCGCTTTTGCCGTTAACAAATAGCCTGCGCCAATGGCATGCCGCACCCGCCCATTGCAGCCGCTTTCGCAAATTTCTTGGCAAATAGACCGTCTTGAATGATTCGATTTTTCGTGTCAATAACAAGCCGCGGAACACGGCGGGAGTCAACATCCATGCCCAGGGGTGAGGTGTTAAAGGCGACTGCGCCATATCGGTGCCAGCAGTAACGCCTTGCGAATCAATAAAGGGCCGTTGATATGCCGCTCCTTTTCCTTTACTGGCACATACCACCCGCGTTCGCTCCGCTCCCTTCAGCCGATTTAATTCAGCCATTCCTGAAGCATGACTTCGATGGTGATGCAAACGGGCGATCCTCCTTTGACAAATCTTCCGGCAAATACTTCACCTGCATTGTTGGCCACAATGCCATAGAGTTCCACTTCAATTTCGCCTTCATTGTTACGGCGCACGTGTCCATTCATACTCAGAATTTCCACTGCGAACCCTTCTACATTGATACAACGCGGCACGCCCTCATCGGTCATGATTTCCAGACTGGACTTGAACAAACTGCCAAGCCCGCCTTTGATAACGCCCTGGACAATCTGATGCTCGCGGCAAATGTCTTCCATACCGGTAACAAGATCGTCATTGCAGAAAAACCGGGCGTTGACTACGCGGCCCACCTGACAGGGCCTGATACTGGATTCCATAAGTCAGTTCCTTTGCCGTTCGTCCTTAGCGTTCATCGTCTGCGGACACTGCAGCGCCATCTTCAATGCCGTCAACGCGCCCTGCCAATTGCGGATGAAATACATACATGCCAGAGGTAGCATCCAGTCTGGCAACAAACTCGATATCGCTGGTCGCCGTTACAAAAACACGAAGGCCAGTCTGCCCCACGATACATTGCTGTGTGTCCAGATGACCACCCTGCGTCAGGCCGTTGCCCATCACCAGACACCCATGACAATGCAACAGAGGCTTGTCGCTCCTGTCCTTGCCGTACATACCCGTTGCGGATATCAAGGTCGCATTGCCGACATGATTAGGCGCACCGTATTGTGCTATGCGCTTGCCGGCAGGATCAGGGTATCCGGTATAAAAAATAGCGGAAAGAAGGTGACCGCCCATGACATCCAGATGTGCGCTTTGAATATCGTGTTGCAAAAAAACAGCGGCTACCGTTTCCCAAACCGATGCCCCTTCGGGGATATCGAGCATCCAATTGCGTTGCCCGTGCTGAGCCAGGGACAGCACTCTTGAGCTAAGTCGTTGCATCATCCTGCACCATGCGTCGCAAATCTTTTTTTACGATTTTTCCATACCCGGATTTCGGCATGGCGTCCCAGAAGTAATACCTGGCCGGATACTTATACCGCGCTACTTTGCCATTCAAATGATGATTCAGCGCGCCGGCATCTGTCCTGTGACCATTCTTGCACACCACCACTGCAACACCCGTTTCACCCCATTTTTCATCAGGCACGCCAAACACGGCCACCTCGGAAACGGCGCTATGCGTTAGCAAGGCCTCTTCAATTTCTCTCGGATACACATTGGAGCCACCGGAAATATACATGTCGGACTGACGCCCGGTAATATACAGAAAGCCCTGCTCGTCCAGATGTCCAAGATCACCTGTGTGAAACCAGCCATAGCGAAATGCTTTTTCATTGGCGGCAGCGTTGTTATCATATCCCATGCATACCGCCGGACCGCGTACACAGATTTCACCAGTCATACCGACGCCGCAGCGCCGACCATCGTCATCCAGGATCGCGATGTCCATGCCTGTTCTGGCGTACCCGCAAGTGCCTATCCTGGCATCATCGGCTGTATCGTCCTGCTGGTGCATATGTGCAGGCAGTACCGTAATATTTCCGGTTACTTCGCCTAGTCCATAATATTGCACCAGCACCTTGCCCAGTTTGCGCAAGGCGTATTTCTGATCTTCGCGATACATGGGCGCACCTGCATATATCACGTACTTCAACGAAGAATGATCAAACTGATCCACCGCCGGGTCTTCAGTCATCCTTTTGATGATCGTGGGCACGGTAAACATGTTGTCAACGCGATATTGCTGAATCAGTTGCCATGCTTCGGCACAATCGAGTCGTGCCGAACCAGGCAAGACACTGGCCGCCCCACGCGCTGTATTGGCAATAGCATGAATTCCTGCACCATGCGACAATGGCGCAACCACCAGGGATCGCGAATACTGATCAATTCCCGGCAGCAGATCAGCCAAATGATTGGTAATCACAAATGCCATTTGCCCGTGCGACAGCACACCCGCCTTGGGAAACCCGGTGGTTCCGGAGGTAAAGAAAAACCATAGTGGGTCTTCATAATCAACCTCTACCGCTTCAAAGCGGCCATCCCCCTTGTGCTGCGCCAGCAACGCGTCGTAGCCAAGTTCGTCCGGCTGCGGCCGGCCAATGGCAATGACGAGTCTGACTGAATCTGCAGCCTGGCGGCAACTGTTGGCGTGCCCCGAATAGCCGACGTCATATATAACGACTGATGCCCTACTTGCCGACGCAAGATAAGCAACCTCTGATTCTGTAATGCGCACATTGGTAGGAACCCAGATAGCGCCCAGTTTAAAGATCGCCCAGCAGCTTTCAAACAACTGCACGTTGTTGGTGGAATGAATCAATATGCGGTCGCCCTTTTTTACGCCAAGCTGCCTTAAGGCATGAGCAAGCGAATCGACCCGACTATTGAGTTCGCCCCAGCTATAGCTGTGATCGGCGTGTATAAGACCGGGCAGATCCGCAAAACGCAGACTGACGTCAGTCAGAAAGTTACCAATATTTTTTACCGGCTTGAGCATGACACGATTCCAGATTGACCCATACCCGTGCCCACCGCGGACTCGCAGGCACGCCACATGCGCATTCTCAGGCGCGTTCAAGAATGCTTACATAATTTGCGACGGCAGAACCACCCATATTAAAGACACCTGCCCTATCTGCTTTCGGCAACTGCATGTCCCCGGCCTGCCCGCTAAGCTGCATGGCAGCCATAACGTGCATGGAAACACCTGTCGCGCCAATTGGATGCCCTTTGGACTTGAGGCCGCCCGACGGATTCACAGGCAAGCGACCGTCACGCGCGCTGATGCCATCCTGAATGACGCGAGCGCCATCTCCAGGGCGGGCCAATCCCATGGCCTCATACTCAATCAGCTCGGCAATGGTAAAACAATCGTGGGTTTCTACAAACGACAGTTCGTCCAGACTCAGGTTGCATTCAGTCAGCGCCTGTTGCCAGGCACGCGTCGCTCCTTCGAACGCGATAGGATCGCGACGGCTCATGGGCAAATAATCATTGATCTGTGACGTTGCAAGAAAACGCACATGATTGGCGCTATTGCGAACATCATCATCTCTGCAAATGATAATGGCTGCCGCGCCATCAGACACCAGCGAGCAATCGGTCCGCTTAAGCGGACCGGCCACGAAGGGGTTTTTCTCCGACTCTGTGCGGCAAAATTCGAAGCTGAAACCTTTCCGCATGTGGGCATAAGGATTGGCCAAGCCGTTATGATGATTTTTGGCCGCGATCATTGCCAACGCGTCCGACTGATCTCCATAGCGATCGAAGTAGGTTTTGGCGATGACATTGCCAAAGAGGCCTGCAAAGCCCCCGGCAACCGTCGCTTCCTCCCTGGCATACGAGCATTTGAGCAGAACATCGCCGATTTCCGGTGTAGAAAGCCCCGACATTTTCTCAAAGCCAAGCACCAGCGCATAACGGCTGCGTCCACTGGCAACCGCGTTCAGCGCCGAATGCAGCGCCGCCGAACCGGTGGCGCAGGCATTTTCCAGTCGTACGGCCGGAATGAACCGCAATGCCGGAATCGTATTGAATAACAGTGAAGAGGGAAAATCCTGATACAGAAAGCCACCGTTGTAATGTCCTACATGCAGGGAATCGACATCACCATGGCCCAGGCCTGCATGAGCAATAGCCTGCAGCGCCACGTCGCCGATCATCTGTTCAGGATCCACAGCGTCCAGTTTTCCGAATTTCGAATGGGCCCAGCCCGCTATCGACGCTCGCATCGCAATTGACTCCCTTAATTTCAAACCATGATGACAGACATCGGCAGTCAATGTCCGGTAACGCCTGTCGCCAGAAAACCGCCGTCTACCGGAATGACATGCCCGTTGACATATGATGCCGCCTCGGAGGCCAGAAACAGGCAGACCTGGGCAATTTCCTGCGGCGTACCATACCGTCCCATGGGAATTGAGCCGATGAACTCGTCCCGGGTCGCCTGAGTATGCAGTTGCTGGGTAAGCGGCGTATCTACCGGTCCTGGAGCAATCCCGTTGGTCGTAATGCCGAACTCGGCCAGCTCCAGGGCCATCTGCCGCGTCAACCCGAATACGGCTGCCTTGGAAGTACCATAGGCCGCCCTGCCCCAGCTAGCGCGCTCGCCGCTCACAGATGCAATATTCACAATACGTCCCGACCGTCTTTTTAACATCAGCCGCCCTGCGTACTGTGACATCAGAAACGGCCCCGTCACGTTTACCTGCATAACCTTATCCCAATGATCCTTCGGATAATCAAGATAGGCCACGGTTCTGGCAATACCGGCATTGTTCACCAGCACATCGCAGCGGCCATAATCGCGCTCTACCGTGGCAAAAAACTGTGCAATGCTGTCGGCATCGGATACATCCAGCCATAGATAGCGCGCCTGGAGCGATTGCGCGTTGAGCGACGATTCCAGCGCCTGCGAGTCCGCCTCGTTTACGTCGGCAATCATCGTCTGATAGCCCGCATGAGCAAAAGCCTCGACAATGGCCCGGCCAATGCCATTGCCGCCGCCGGTAACCACCGCGACGCGCATATCACTTGCAGAACTACCACTCATACTGCACCACCTGTTTGGAATAAAAAGTCAGAGCAAACTGATTAAAGGAATCCGATAGAAAACCATGGTATAAACGCGATGACAAATGTCATTACCAGCAGAACAGCCAGATAAAGCCACATCTTCGGAATGACCTTGTCCGGATTGACCTTGCTGATCGCACTGGCCGAATAAAAGCCCACGCCCAGTGGCGGAGCAAACAGCCCGATACCCATGGCAAGAATAATCACAATCGCGTAATGTACCTCGTGAATATGCATGGCCTGTGCTGCCGGGAAAATTAACGGACCGAACAGCACAATGGCGGGAATGCCTTCCAGGATACTGCCAAGCAACACGAAAAGCACAATACTTACCGTCATAAAACCGAACACGCCGCCCGGAATATGCGTCATGAACTCAACCAGCGTGGTAGAAAATCCCGATTGAGTCAAAGCCCAGGCCATCGCAGTGGCAACACCAATAATAAGCAGAATGGCGCCCGACAGCGATGTTGCCTCAATCAGCATGGGATAGATGCGTGATTTTTCCACGCTGCCGGTGACCAGCTGCACAATAACAGCATAAATAATGACATATACAATACCAATGGAGGCCACCTCGGTCGCCGTTGCAACGCCTTCGACCACGCATACACGGATAATAACCGGCAAGACCAACACCGGCAGCGCCCACATGAAAGTGCGGCCGATCTCGGCAGCACGGGCGCGTTCGCGCGTATTCTGCGCGCTATTGCGGGACTTCATATAGCACACAAAGGCGATGGCAAGCGTACACACCAGCGCCGGCACCAGCCCACCAATAAAAAGCGCACTAATTGATACGCCGCACACGGCGCCGATCGTAATCAGTACCAGGCTGGGTGGAATGGTTTCGGTCATCGCGCCGGTCGCCGACAACAGGGCCGCCAGGTCATTTTCGTCCGCACCCTTGCGTTTCATTTCTGGAAACAGTGCAGGCGCGACCGCAGCCATGTCTGCTACCTTTGAGCCGGAAATACCGGAAACCAGGAACATGGCCCCCAACAGCACATAATTGAGTCCGCCACGAATATGACCCAGTACAGATGACATAAAATCAATCAACTTGCGCGCCATCCCGCTAATCTGCAGCAGTACGCCCAGCACTACGAACAAGGGCACGGCCAGCAGCACAAGATGAGAGGCGCCTTCGTCAATGCGCG
>DATGQC010000135.1:0-11455 GCA_035304425.1 Advenella sp. | reverse complement strand
TCCTTGCGTACAAAATCCTTGAGCAGTCCGCCAAAGCTTTTGACAGAGACATTAGGATAATGGCCCAGAACCTCTTCGGCAATCTGCAAGCGCTCTTCGATAGTAAACAGCGGATTTTTGCCCGCGCTGACGGCGACACCTACCACAACATGATCAAACAGCCCGGCTGCGCGTCGGACCAGATCCTCGTGTCCGCGGGTGAGAGGATCAAATGTCCCTGGGTATACAGCAGTGATCATCATGAGCTCCGTTTACTCCCGATCGATGCCGGGAAAGAGGCCGAAAATCGGCCCGAGCGTTGAAAGAAACGTCGATTATAAGGTATTTACTCGCTTTTGTGCGGTGCAATAAGGTGTTCATGTAACTGATAGTACACCTGTCCGGCCTTGCCCTGCCTGATGGCCGGAAACGCGGGGCCCGGCTCTTCGGGCTGGTCCGATTCGATGTAAACCAGGCCGCCTGGTTTGACGATGGCCGGCAGAAAGGGAAAGAGACGATCAAACAGCCTGCCTGCAAAGGGCGGATCAAGCATCACCAGGTCGAATCTGGAGGCGTCCATGCGTTTCAGCATCAAAAAGGCATCGGCACTGTTAATACGCACCTGGCTGGCCTGCAGCTTATCACGTGTGGTGCGCAACGTGGCCAGCGCCGCGGGACTGGTTTCCGCCATTTGAACATGCGCCGCGCCGCGTGAAGCGGCTTCAAAGCCCAGCGCTCCCGTACCGGCAAACAGATCCAGCACCGATTTGTCGTCGAACTTGCCATCCCAGAGATAGGTCAGCCAGTTAAACAGCGTTTCCCGAATGCGGTCCGAGGTCGGCCGCAAGCCGTCGGCATCCACCACCGGGATCTGCGAGCGTCGGTATTGACCTCCGATAATGCGGATGGTCTGGCGTTTGCCGGATGTGCCTGCGGGGCGGTTTGCTGGTTTCATCATTGTTGCGACGTACACTGTTAAAATAGTAAATCCTATTGTTATTGTAGTATTCACTTTCCTGCGACAACCTATGTTCAGTTTTTTCAAACGTAAAAAGAAAACCAGCGAGCCTGTTGAAAAGGCCGTTGAACCGGTGCTTGAGACCCGTCAGCCCGAGACGCTTGAAGAAGGGGCGGCGCTCATGCCGGTGCCCGAGCATACCATCGCTCCCGAGCCTGCAGAGACCGAGTTTGCCGGGACTGAGCCGGCGGCCCAGGAGCAACCCCCGGCGCAGGAACCTCCTGTCAGGGAACCGGCCATACCCGAGCCCCCGGCCAAAGAACCGCCGGCGCCCGTTGAACCGCCGCCGCAGGAGCCGCCGTCTACCGTACCGCCGGTTCAGGACCCGCCGGCGACCCAAGCGGCAGTCCCGCCCTCTGCCGAACCAGAGCCAACATCGCCTGCCGCTATGGTGTCTGCCGCTGCAGCTGCGCCGTCAGCTTCATCCTTGCCGCCGCAAGCGCAGCGCAACGTGCAGTCTGTGCCGTCGACCCCGCCGGTGCATGTGGATCTGACCGAAAAAGCGGCAACCCTGAAAAAGCCCATGGATGCTGTTTTGTCGCCGTCTGCGAACCCGGCCTCGGGCGCTGCCGCCAGCGCCGTTTTACAGGGTGAGCAAAAGAACGCTTCTGTTACGGACCGCTCGCCGCCGCCCGCTGTTGCGCCGCTAGCGCCCCAAGCGCCCGCGTCAGAGGCGCGCGCAGCGCAGGCAAAGCCTGAGCCGCCCCAGATCCCCGCGACACCCGAGCCTGTTGCTGAAGCGGTTACACCCGAAGCGGAGGGCAAGACCGAGCCGGCGCCGGCAGCATCCGGCACCGCACAGCGTCCAAAATCGGATCGCAAGTCCTGGCTGGCGCGTCTGAAAGACGGTTTGTCCCGGACCGGTTCGAATATCAGTTCGCTGTTTGTCGGGGTTAAAGTCGACGAAAATCTGTTTGAAGAGCTGGAAACCGCACTGATTATGGCTGATGCGGGGATGGAAGCGACCGAATCGCTGCTGGGCAAACTGCGCAACAAGGTGAAAAAGGAACGCATTGAAGACGCGCAAACCGTCAAACACGCGCTGCGCGATCTGCTGGCCGAGCATCTGGCGCCGTTGGAAAAGCCGTTTGATGCAGGCGGCGGACAGACGCGGGTTGTAATGATTGCGGGTGTGAACGGCGCTGGTAAAACCACCTCCATTGGTAAACTGGCTCACCATTTTCAGGCGCAGGGGCACAGTGTGCTGCTGGCTGCCGGCGACACGTTTCGTGCCGCAGCGCGCGAACAACTGATTGAATGGGGGTCGCGCAACAATGTGGCGGTGATCGCCCAGGACGGCGGCGACCCCGCTGCGGTGGCATTCGATGCGGTGAATGCCGGACGTGCCCGCAAGGCGTCGATTGTCATGGTGGATACCGCCGGCCGCCTGCCTACTCAATTGCATCTGATGGAAGAGCTTAAGAAAATCAAGCGTGTGATCGGCAAGGCCGATGGCGACGCGCCGCACGAGGTGCTGCTGGTCGTAGATGGCAATACCGGTCAAAACGCCATTTCGCAAATCAAGGCGTTTGATGCCGCACTGACGCTGACAGGGCTGGTTGTGACCAAGCTGGATGGAACAGCCAAGGGCGGTACGCTGGCAGCCGTGGCCGCGGGCAGCCAGGGCGTGCGGCCCGTGCCGGTTTACTGGATTGGCGTGGGCGAGTCATTGCAGGATCTGCAACCCTTTGTGGCGTCCGAATTTGCAGGCGCGTTGCTGGGCGATTAAGTGAGCAGGGGCGGCGCGTTCTTGCTCTTGCACTACTGGTATTTGTTGCAGGGTTGATTTATTTGTTCATCACAGGCTGGGATGCGGCGACCTATACCCGTAGAAACTGGGTGCAATTTACTTTTTTCACTAACCAGCTCGTCAAGCATTTATCGGATTGAGATGATGATACTGAGATTGAATGTCGACCTCAGGATGGCTTCAGCGCCTCTGGTTATTGGGTGAATTATAAAAAGCATGTAGATGCGCAAAAGCTGGAGAATTACTTTACGGTATCTGGCTATAAAAAAATAGTAGCGTATGGACAACGGACAGAAGCATGGGTTATTGCCGAAAGCAATTCCTGTCACTCGATTACGATGTATGACAATAAATTGGGAAATACTGTTCTAACAATTATGGGTATTGATTGAGAAGGCATGCACGAAACGCCTTAGCCCGCAAGGGCAAAGCAAGCCGACCAGCTTAACGACGATTCGGGGTTTTGCGTGTCCCGACTTTGGGTGCCATTCTGGTTACTGCAGATAAAAGCGGATGCGGCACATCATTTCTCACAGCGTTTTTCAACGTCGTCGCTTCTGCTTTTTATCTTTGGCTATGTGCCGGATTTATACAGAATAGATCGATTCAAAAGAAAAAGCGGGCATTGACATCCCGCTTTTTCTTTTCTCTGTCATTCAGGAGAACGCCGGCACACCGAAGTCAGTCGTAGCGGATTTTTGCAGGGATATGCGTCAGCGCTTCATCGGCCTGGTGTTTCAGGGTTTCCAGCGTGGCGGTAAGCCAACCCACGGCGAACCAGGCGCCCGGATGCGTTTGCGTATGCGCGGCAAAGAACGTGAGCGCAGTAGACATATCATTCAAATGGCCGAATACTTCCTGTGCTGCTGCCAGTTTCTTTACATATCCGCTCAGGTTGCAATTGGGGCGCAAGCCTTCGTATACATTCAGGGCGTAACGCATGCGCTTGATGCGTTTGCGCAGGTCATGATAGGCCTCAATATCCGATTTATCTTCGGTTTTCCAGTGACGGACGATTTGCCTGTTCCATTTGTTCAGGCGCTGCTCCAGCAAGCGGCGCAGCACAGGGCGACCGTGTGGCAGTGGCGTCAGCGGGATAATAATCGGTTCAATCTGGCTGGATGTAGTTGCAGTTGCAGTTGCAGGTGTTGCTGCCTGTGCGCTCTGTTCCGTCGCTGCCGGCTCAACCGGTGGTTGCTCGGCCAACTGCATCTCTTCAATCTCGTCCGTCGGGGACTGTTCGTCATCCGCAATGGTGGCCACCGGATCGGTTGTGGGTGTGACGACAGTCCACTCCAGCAGCCGCAGCAGCCATTGCTGAAAGGACGGGTCTTTGGCGATGTCGTGCGGCGTGGCGCCTTCTTGATGCGAGCTGAACTGCATGGCAGGCATGCCTGCGTCGTTCAGGACCGGCACGACGGTTGCGAGCATGACGTCCAGATCACGTGTAGCGCCGAATCGACCCAGATGCACGCGAAGCTCCTCGCGCACATCCTGTTCAGGCAGCCAGGCCAGGCCGGTAAATAGCTTCCAGTTGCTGGTCAGGCGTCGCATGCCGATACGCAATTGATGTACATGCTCTGGGCGGCCTACCTCAACCACGCCCAGCGTATCAATTTCGGCCAGGGCGCCTGCATTGGCGCAGATGTGTTCCAGGCATTCAGTGGTGACCGATATCAGCGCCTGCGTGGCGCTGTCCTGTTTGTCTATGGCGTAGGCGCGTGCCTTGCGCGGCGCCCAGAAACGCAGCACTTCGCTGTCGCTTGCCGCATTCTTCGCGTTAGCGGCGTCCGCGCGCCTGATATTGGTGGCAGATTGCGCCAGGGCATCGCCGCGCTGCGACTTGCTGCGCAAGTCCAGAATCAGCTTATATTGCGCCAGCCATTTTTTTCCGATTTCAAAGATCGCTTCCGGCGAACCCGATACCAGTTCGAACTCCACTTCGGACACCGGCAATTCCAGCTCTGCTGCACGGATCACACCGGTATCGAAGGCGATTTCTATGGTGCCCTTGCGCGTACGCTGGCGCCGATACAACCGGGTGATATCGGTTTCGTAGCGCAGTTCCAGCGGCTTGGCCAGTTTGAGCAAAGCGGCTTCGGCCGGCGTGCCTGCGTACAAACTCAAGTCCAGCACCGGGCTGGGGCGGTTGTGATTCAGTTCCAGCTTGGTCAGCGCATTGCTGCCGGGCATTTTCAGCGTTTGCACCCAGTTGTCGCCTTCCAGGCGTAGCCTGATGGCAATTTTGGATTTGGCCAGTTCGCGATCTGCTGTATCAAAATACATGGCGCGCAACGAGATGGTTTCGCATTTTGCTTTCTTCAGCGCCTTT
Source organism: Advenella sp. (assembly GCA_035304425.1). Classification (GTDB taxonomy): domain Bacteria; phylum Pseudomonadota; class Gammaproteobacteria; order Burkholderiales; family Burkholderiaceae_B; genus Advenella. The sequence continues at coordinate 6,376 of DATGQC010000135.1, read as the reverse complement.
TCTACTTGCGCAGCCGCAGAGGCAGGCACATGTAGCTTCAGTTCCTGTTCAGACATGGTCATTATTAATGTAGTTACACTGCAAAGAGGTGGGATTTATACCGGGGATAATAACACTCCGGGCCGGCATATTTGATGACATGTCATAAATGCGAAATACATTGTCTGCGCTCGCAGGAAGCCCATAACGAGGTCTATGTTCGGTATGGCAGCGTGTGGCTGACGCATAGACAACGTTGCGCGGACCGGGTCGGTCTGGCTGCGTATGACCCGGTTGCCTGATCGGACAAGGCGCTTCCTGAATCGGGAAGCGGCTGAATCAGGAGGCTGAATTTACCTGGCGCGTTGGCGCGGCTTCAAAAAAAGCGTCGCGCATCTGTGCGGCTGCCAGCGTTCTGCCGGTGAGCCAGTGTTCCAGCGTTTGTTGTTGCCCCATGCTAAACCGGAGGCCCAACCGGGTGCGGCGCCACAGGATATCCTGGGTGCTTTGCGCCCACTCCCGGTTAATCAGCCAGCGCGCTTCGGCTTCGTACAGGCCGTGGCCGAAATGCATACCCAGGCCGGCAACGGAATCGGCGTCGCCGATAATTTCAGTTGTCATAGAGCCATAGGCCGCCACCAGGCGGGTAAGCAGCATGGGTTCCAGCCAGGGGTAGCGTGTTCGTAATTGCTCTGTATAGCGCTGCGGGTCCAGGTCGGGCAATTGGCCGCCCGGCAATGCTGCCGTGGCAGTCCAGGCCGACCCCGGTTGCAGAAAAGGCTGGAGTTTTTCCAATGCGTGTTCGGCCAGTTTGCGATAAGTGGTGATTTTGCCGCCAAAGATCGATAGCATGGCGGGTTCGCCGTCTTTGCCGCCGCTTACGTCAAAGACATAATCGCGAGTGACGGCTGCGGCCCGGCCTTGCGCGTCGTCATATAAAGGCCGCACACCCGCCCAGCTTGAGACAATGTCGTCGCGCTGCACCGGCTGGCGCAGATACCGGTTCACAACCGACAGCAGGTAATCGGTTTCTTCTTCGGAAATGTGTGCGGTACGCGCATCGCCATTGAAATCCACGTCGGTGGTGCCGATCATGGAATAGGCATCGCGATGCGGGGTGATAAAGACGATCCGCTTGTCATCATTCTGCAGGATATAGGCGTGATCGCCTTCGTAGAGCTTGCGCGTGACAAGGTGGCTGCCTTTGATCAGGCGCAGGTGGTTATGTTGTCGAGCATCGGGGTCATGCAGCGTTTTGAGTACGTTTTCCACCCAAGGGCCGGCGGCGTTGACCAGCACTTTGGCGCTGACCTGCGAACGGCGACCTGTGGTGTCCTGCAGGGTCACCAGCCAGCGGCCATCCTGAATGCGTGCGCCGGTGCAGGTGGTGCGCGTCAGAATGTGCGCGCCATGCGCCTGTGCGTCCATGGCGTTAAGGATGACCAGCCTGGAGTCGTCTACCTGACAATCAGAGTAGGTGAAACCCTGTTTGATACGCTCGCTCATGGGACGGGCGAATGGCGAGTCATCGTCCAGACGGATATGACTGGACCCAGGCAAGCGCGCGGAGCGCCTGGCCAGATGATCATAGAGAAACAGTCCGGCCCGGATCATCCATACAGGACGCAAGGTGTGATCGTGGGGCAGCACGAAGCGCAGCGGGCGCACAATATGCGGGGCGATGTTCAGCAACACTTCGCGCTCTGCCAGCGCTTCGCGCACCAGGCGAAACTCGTATTGTTCCAGATAGCGCAGCCCGCCATGGATCAGCTTGCTGCTGGCCGATGAAGTGGCGCTGGCCAGGTCGTCCTGTTCGCAGAGCAAGACAGACAGGCCGCGCCCTGCAGCATCACGTGCAATGCCGGTCCCATTGATTCCGCCACCGATCACCAGCAGATCTGTCTGGCGGACTGATTGACCGTTCTGCTGAATCGTTGCCGCATTCATTCAGGATGCTCCAAAGAAAGATATCGCCGATAGATGGCAGGGCGGTATCGTCAAAAAGAATATTTTAACCGATTGCAGCAATTGCCTGTGCTCGTAAAAATACCGACAGTAGCAAAGTAGCAAAATCTCAGAATCTCAAAATCGAATAATTCCAAAATCGAAAAATATCCAGGCCACCAAGCGACCCAGTCATCAAGCGGCTAAGTCACAAACTGACAAAAATACAAACTGACAAAGACACAAACTGACAAAGACACAAACTGACAAAGTCGCAGCGTTGTTGAATGTCGGCACGGCTGCTGCGGGCCGGGTCTTCGCAGCATCGATTCCGTCATGAACTGTACCCGGGCCAGTGGGGGCGGGCATCTCATGCCGCCCCCATCGGGCAAGGTCATGCCTGGGCACGCCGGCAATAGCGTCAACGCGAGGGCGTGTTACTGTGGCGATGCAAGCGCTGCCTGCTTCAGATCGGCCAGCAGCGTGTACAGATCTTTCTGGTTGCCCTTGGGCATGGCGCTGAACATGTCCTGGAGCCAGGTCTCATGGGCTGCGGCCATCTGGTCAAATTGCCGGCGCCCCTTTGCGCTAAGTCGCAAAAAGGTGCTGCGGCGGTCTTCGCTGCTGACCTTGCGCAGGATCAGTCCTTCTTTTTCCAACTGGTTGGCAATGGTGGTCACGTTGCCGTTGCTGACCATCAGTCTTGCGGACAGATCTCCCATGCGCATGCCTTGCGGTTCCTTGGCCAGTTGCGCCATGAGGTCAAAGCGCGGCAGGGTGCAATCGAATTGCACGCGCAGATAATTGCGGATGCGATTCTCGATGAGGCTGGTGCAGGTAAGCAGGCGCAGCCACAAACGCAATTCGGAATGATCAATGGTTGCGGCGCGGGTTTCCAGATCGTGTTGCATAACTGCTCCTGCAGAGTAAACGTAAATATAACGACATTGCGGGCTATGTGAGGCCGGGCAAATTGTAACGCTGTCTGGTTCAGACGTGCGTCATGCCCGGCGCGGGACAGCCAATGCAACAGTTTAAAAAAAGTTTGTAGTGCATTATAAATTAGTTTAAACTTAAAATAAATCACAATTGTGAAGAGGCAAAACCGCAGCGCTGCGGGCCTGTGCATGCCAGATGCCGCCGGTAAGGCCGCGACCGGGCTGGCAACGGTCACAGACCGCACTCAAAGGATCTGTCATGAATATCGTATGTATCGGTGGCGGCCCCGCAGGTTTGTATGCGGGACTGCTGATGAAAAAACGCAATCCCCGGGATCGGGTGGCGGTTATTGAGCGGAACCGGCCTTTTGATACCTTCGGCTGGGGCGTCGTATTTTCTGACGCCACGCTGGAGAATCTGAAAAAGGCCGATCCGCCCACGGCCGAACAGATCATTCGCCAGTTCAACCACTGGGACGATATTGATATTCATATCGGTCAACATACCATCCGCAGCGGCGGACACGGCTTTATCGGCATTGGTCGCAAGAAGATGCTCAATATCCTGCAGCAGCGCTGCCTGGACCTTGGGGTAGAACTGGTGTTCGAAACCGTAGTCGACGATGACCAGACCCTGGCGGCAGACTATGATGCGGATCTGGTGATCGCTTCCGACGGCATCAACAGTCGCATCCGGACGCGCTACGCCGATACGTTCAAGCCGGATATCGATACCCGGCGCTGTCGCTTCGTTTGGCTGGGAACGCAAAAGACGTTCGATGCGTTTACCTTTGCCTTTGTCAATACAGAGCATGGCTGGTTTCAGGCGCATGCTTATCAATATGAAGAAGGCATGTCCACCTTCATTGTTGAAACCCGTGATGAAACCTGGCGTGCTGCCGGTATAGACCATATGTCGCAAGAGGAGGGCATTGCCTATTGCGAGACATTATTCGCTCCCTGGCTGGACGGCCATACGCTGTTATCCAACGCCAAACATCTGCGCGGCTCGGCCATCTGGATTCAGTTTCCGCGCGTCATCTGCGAGCGGTGGGTGCATCACCAGCGTCTGCCTAACGGCAAATCCGTGCCCGTGGTGCTTATGGGCGATGCCGCGCATACGGCGCATTTTTCCATCGGCTCGGGAACCAAGCTGGCCCTGGAAGACGCCATCGAACTGGCGAGCAGTTTTCGTACTCACAGCGACACCGACGCTGCGCTCGCGCACTACGAAACGCTGCGCAGCGTCGAAGTGCTGAAAATCCAGAATGCGGCGCGCAACTCCACCGAATGGTTCGAGAATGTCAAACGCTATAGTCGCCTCGCGCCAGAGCAGTTTGCCTATTCGCTGCTGACGCGCTCGCAGCGTATATCACATGAGAACCTGCGGCTGCGCGATCCGCAGTGGATGCATCATTTTGAAAGCTGGTTCAGTCGCCAGGCCAGCCAGACCGGACGTCCGGGGGAGGGTGCGGACAAGGACACGGCTGCGATTCCTCCCATGTGGACACCCTTCAGCCTGCGCTCTGTGGTATTGAAAAACCGGATCGTGGTCTCGCCCATGGCTATGTACTCCTGCGTTGACGGGGTGCCCGGTGACTTTCATTTCCAGCATTTGCTGGCGCGGGCTCTGGGTGGCGCCGGACTGGTCATGGTAGAAATGACCTGCGTGTCGCCCCAGGCGCGGATCACGCCGCATTGCCCGGGGCTGTGGAACAACACCCAGTTGCAGGCCTGGCAGAAAATTGTGCAGGCGGTCCACGCGCAATCCGATGCCAAAATCGGCATTCAGCTGGGTCATGCAGGCCGCAAGGGCTCGACCAAGGCGGCATGGGATGGCATAGACATGCCGCTGGAGGCGGGCAATTGGCCCCTGGTTTCGGCCTCGCCCCTGCCTTATTTGCCGGATGTGTCACAAATACCGACCGAACTGGATCCTGCCGGGATGCAGCACATCACCGTTGCCTTCGTGCAGGCCACCGAACGTGCCGCTCAGGCGGGGTTTGACGTGCTCGAACTGCATTGCGCCCATGGCTATCTGTTGTCGTGCTTTATTTCGCCACTGACCAATCAGCGCCGGGATGCCTACGGCGGCGCGCTGGAAAATCGCCTGCGTTTTCCCCTGGAGGTTTTTGCTGCGATGCGTGCCGTGTGGCCCCAGGAGCGGCCACTGAACGTGCGTATCTCCGCCAGCGACTGGGTCGAGGGGGGTATTACCGCAGACGACGCGGTGCTGATTGCCCGGGCCTTCAAGGCGGCAGGCGCCGATCTGATCGATTGCTCGTCTGGCCAGGTCAGCCCGGAGCAGAAGCCGGTATACGGGCGCATGTACCAGACGCCTTTCGCAGACGAAATCCGCAATCAGGAAGGGATTGCGACCATGGCAGTCGGCGCCATCACAGAGGCCGATCAGGTCAACAGCATTATTGCCTCAGGTCGTGCGGATCTGTGCGCCATTGGCCGTCCTCATCTGGCCAACCCGGCCTGGACACTGAGCGAAACCGCCCGGATCGGCTATACGCAGGTCAACTGGCCGAGGCAGTATAGCGCCGGCAAACGCCAGATCGAAACCCTGTTCGAGCGGGCCCAACTTACGCAAAATGGATAAATGATCATGAACCATACCGCCCACCCCGCTTTGGACGATCGCCATGTGCTGATTACCGGCGCCAGCCAGGGAATCGGGTTTGAAGTGGCGCGCCTGGCGCTGGATGCCGGTGCCCGGGTAACGCTCCTGGCCCGCAGCGCCGAGCGCCTGTCCGCAGCGGCGGCGAGCCTTTGCGCGGACGCGCAACGGGTGTACACGGTACAGGCCGATATCACAAATGAAAAGTCGATCGGCAGCGCGTTTGATGCGGCGCGGGAGCGCTTTGGTCCGATCAATATTCTGGTGAACAATGCCGGGCAAGCGCAAAGCGAGCGCTTTGAAAAAATGAATACCGAATTCTGGAACCGGATGTTGCAGGTCAATCTGACAGGGACCTATCAATGCATTGCCGCCGCGCTGCCCGATATGCTGACGCAGGGCTGGGGACGGATTGTAAATGTGGCCAGCGTGGCCGGGCTGAAGGGCTATGGCTATGTAACCGCATATTGCGCAGCCAAGCACGGCGTGGTGGGTCTGACCCGCGCGCTCGCCCTGGAACTGGCGACAAAGAATATTACCGTCAATGCTGTGTGTCCCGGCTATACCGACACGCCGCTACTGGATGGCGCCGTGGCCAATATGGTGGCCAAAACCGGCATGACTGCAGACAAGGCAAAAGCGGCATTGGCCAGCAACAACCCGCAAGGCAGATTGGTGCAACCCGAGGAAGTGGCGCATGCCGTGCTGTGGTTGTGCCTGCCGCAGTCGGCCAGTATCAACGGGCAGGCCATCCCCGTGGATGGCGGCGAGAAAATGGCCGGGTAGTGCGCCTGTCTGGCTGTTTATGGAGAGGTCCCGGCGCCTGTCTGTAAGTGAAGCATGGCGCGGCCGGCAACGAACAGGACAGGCGGTTAACCATGCCGCAGCG
>DATGQC010000134.1:0-4643 GCA_035304425.1 Advenella sp. | reverse complement strand
GTGTAAAACGAGGCGCGATGTAATATTGACACAAAGGGTTCCGGCAAAAAAAGATTCGTCCTCTATTGTATAATTGCTAGGCCAAAAAATGCCTAAATTCATGTTTGAGGTTTATACTTCCGTGTTTATACGCATTTATCTTTTAAAATACGGGCCGTGGCTGCTAAAGTGCGCCCCAGATCCATGGGATCACAGAGGATATTCATGAAGCGAGTTTTAACAAACATTCTGGTGGCCGGCAGCGTTCTGGCTGGTATGGCCTTCGGTACGGCAGCTTTCGGCGCAGAGGCCGCTGCTGCATCCGCTGTTCCCGACGCAGAGAAAGGCGCGGCCCTTTACACAAAGGGTGATACGTCTCGCGGTATTCTTGCCTGTGTCGCCTGTCATGGCGCCAACGGCAACAGCGGCGTCGCCATGTACCCGAATCTGGCCGGCATGCCTCATGAGTACCTTGCACTTCAGCTTGAACACTTCAAAGCGCCTGCCGACAAGGTCATTCGCGGCACGCCAGACGGCAAGCCTACGGCCATGGCGCCTATCGTGGCGCAAATGACCAAGGAAGACATGCAGAACCTGTCGGTCTTTCTGAGCAAACAGCAACTGACCCAGCCTGCCAAGGCCAAGCAGGGCGACAACCGGAAAGTGGTTGAACGTGGTCGCCAGATCTGGCGCGCCGGTATTCCCGAGCGTAGCGTTCCCGCCTGTGCTTCCTGCCACGGCGCGACCGGCCAGGGCATTCCGTCTGCCTTTCCACGTCTGTCCGGCCAGCACCCAGAGTATCTGGAAGCCCAGTTGCACGCCTTTGCCGATGGCTATCGCACGCAAGGTGGCGCTGAAAACATGATGGGTAAAATTGCCAACCGTATGAACAAGGCAGATATCCAGGCCGTTGCCGATTACGCCGCCGGCATTCGCTGATTCAACAGCTTGCGGTCAGCGGCCACCAGACCATCGGCCGCGACCAACAATTTCTGACCTGCGTTATGGAACTTTTCCGTAACATCGGGTCAAAGAAGGGGTAACGCGCATCGTGTGCCCCTTTTTCTTATGACAAATTCAGTATCTAGACCGACTACCAGAGCCTGGGGCGCCCAGCTCGTTGAATTGCTTGGCTCCATGCGTTTTGCTGTGAGCCTGCTCATGTTTATCTGCGTGGCCAGCATTATTGGTACGGTCCTGCAGCAAAACCAGCCCGATCTGACCTACACCGACCAGTTCGGCATGTACTGGTATGCTGTTTTCAGCAAATTTGGCGTGGCGCAAGTCTACAACACCTGGTGGTTCCTGCTCATCATGACGTTTCTGGTGGTTTCCACCAGCATCTGTCTGATACGCAATGCGCCCAAAATGCTCAAGGATATGCGCTCGTTCCGCGAATATATCCGTGAAGGCAGCTTGCGCGCTTTTCCGCATCGTATTGACATCCAGACCGGGCTGACCTCTGCAGCCTCGCTGGCGCGGATCCGCGGCTGGCTGAAAAAAGAAGGGTATGCGGTCAAGGAAAAAACAGATGCCAGCGGTACGCTGCTGGCGGCCAAAAAGGGAAGCGCCAATCGGCTGGGCTATATCTTTGCGCATGCGGCCATTGTGATCGTCTGTATCGGCGGGCTGCTCGACAGCGAGTTGCCCAACCGCCTGCAAATCTGGCTGGGCGACAAACAGCCCATTCCCGATACTGCCCGCTATGTGTCCGACGTACCCGACGCCGCGCGTTTTTCGCCAGGCAATCCCAGTTTCCGCGGTAATGTCTCTATCGCCGAAGGCAATACGGCCAACACCGGAATTCTGGCCCTGAGCGGCGGGCAATATCTGCAAATGCTGCCCTTTGATATCAAGCTGAACAAATTTATTATCGAGTACTACGAAACCAATGGCATGCCCAAGCGCTTTGCCAGCGATGTGACCATTACCGACAGGGAAACCGGTCAGGTTTCCAATGAAATCATCGAGGTCAATCATCCCTACCAGATGCATGGCATTACGCTGTATCAGTCAAGCTTTCATGACGGAGGTTCCAAGGTTTCTGTTACCGGGTATCCGCTGGCTGGCAAGGACAGCGCCCCGTTTGAATTGTCGGGCGCCGTCGGCGAACAGACGCGTGTGACCACCACCCTCAATGGTCAGAGTAAAAACTACACCGTCACCTTCGATGATTTCAAACCCATCAACGTCGAAGATCTGTCCGCGTCGAATCCGGGCGCAGCCCAGCCCAAGACGTTCCAGGAAGACATTCTGGCCGTGACCGGCAGCGCTGCCGGCCGGAATGACAAAAAACTACGCAATATCGGTCCCAGCGTGTCCTATACGCTGACCGACGATCGCAACCAGTCCATCAAGTTCAATAACTACATGCTGCCGGTCATGCTTGAAGACTCGCCGGTTTTCCTGCTGGGCATGCAACTGCCCGGGGACTCGATGTTCCGTTATGTCCGGATTCCTGCAGATGGCAAAAGTACGGTCAATGAATTTCTGGCCATGCGTGCGGCATTCAATGACAAGGCGATGCGCCTGAAAGCGGCGACGGCATATGCAGAAAAGAATCAGGATGGCCGTATTGATAAAGCGGTCATCATCCAGTTGGCCGAGCGGGCGCTCAGCGTCTTTGCGGCTGATGGCTTTTCCGGCATAGACAAGTATGTCGAGGGCGAGGGAGTGCCCGAAAGCGACCGGGTTCCTGCCCAATTGCGCGAACCCATGAAGAAAATCCTGCGCGAGTATCTGCTCTTTAGCGCCATCGAGCTGCGTAACCTGGCGCGCGAACAAGCCGGTCTTGCACCCATCGTTTTCGAAGGCCCGGATGCCCAGGAACAGGCGCGCTGGTTTGACCTGTCCTTGCGGGCCGTCTCTGATCTGGCGAATTACCCGGCGCCCATGTTTCTTCAGTTGAAAACCTTTCAGCACATCCAGGCCAGCGTTTTGCAGGCAACGCGCTCGCCGGGTAAACTATTGGTCTATGGGGGATCCATCCTGTTGATGCTGGGGGTCTTTGCCATGTTCTACGTCCGTGATCGCCGAATCTGGATCTGGGTCAAGCCCGGTCAGGACGATCAGGATAGCCGTATGATGGCAGCCATGACCTCGCAAAAACGCACCCTCGACTTCAATCGTGAATTCGAGCGCTTCCGCCATTACTTTACCGGCAACGAAAAAGCCTAGGGGCAGATATGTCAAACACCGTTGTGACCGCATCAGGAGCCGCCGACCAGCTGGTCGAGTGGGAAAAGAACATTACCGAGTCGGGAGATAACCGCGTGCTGCGCGGTAAACCGGACTTCTCAGACATTTTGTTCCTGCTGGTGCTGCTGGCAGGGGCCGTCTACGCCATCATTCAGTATCCCGACTCGATGGATTACTACGAGAAAGCCATTCTGGTCGGCATGACATTTGTGGCTGCCTGGATTGGCTGGCTGTGGCGACCCGCGCGCAAGCTGATGATTGCCTGTGCCCTGGCGGCCGGTCTGGCGATATGGCTGTATGACGGGCAACTGGCGCATGCGGAAAGCAATTTCCTGCTCAAATACCTGCTGTCTTCGCAATCGGCCATTTTGTGGATGTGCGCGCTGTTTTTCATGGCCACCGTGTGCTACTGGATCGGTTTTGTCAGCACCACCGGCGCCTGGATGGGCTCGGCCCTGACCTGGGCCGGGGTGTTTGCCGGCTTTACCGGTCTGCTGGTGCGCTGGCGCGAGGGGCATCTGATCGCGCCCGACATGGGGCACATCCCTGTCAGCAATCTGTATGAAGTCTTTGTGCTGTTCTGCCTGATCACGGCCCTGTTCTATCTGTATTACGAGCGACGCTATAACACGCGTGCCCTGGGCGGGTTTGTGCTGCTGGTTATTTCGTCTGCAGTCATTTTCCTGCTCTGGTACACATTCGAGCGCGACGCAGCAGTGATCACGCCATTGAACAACGCCCTGCGCAGTTGGTGGATGAAATTGCATGTGCCGGCCAATTTCATTGGTTATGGCTCCTTTGCCCTGTCCGCGATGGTTGGTTTTGCCTATCTGATTAAGCAGCATGGCGCCACCACCAGCTGGAAGCCCATGATTCCGCTGCTGGTCGTGGGCGGCGCCATGGTGTCCGAGCTGTTTATTTTCCGTGACAAAGACAATATGGGCTTTTGGTTCGTCTACTTCCTGGGTAGTCTGGCTATTGTGGCCGCCATTTTGCTGGGGCGTCGCGTCATTGCCGCCAAATTGCCGCCGCTGGAAGTGCTGGACGATATCATGTACCGGTCTATCTCCATCGGCTTTGCCTTTTTCACCGTGGCCACCATTCTGGGCGCTTTCTGGGCTGCCGATGCCTGGGGCACCTATTGGCAATGGGATCCGAAAGAAACCTGGGCCTTCATTGTCTGGCTCAATTATGCGGCCTGGCTGCATCTGCGCCTGATGAAAGGCATGCGCGGCACGTTTGCCGCCTATTGGGCGCTGATCGGTCTGGTGATCACCAGCTTTGCCTTCCTGGGCGTCAATATCTTCCTGTCGGGTCTGCACTCCTACGGGGAGTTGTAAGCCGTCGCTGGCGACCGGCGCTGACGAGCAAAAAAAAGGGATACCCGGTTCGATTGCAACCGGGTATCCCAACAGGGAAAATCGTCAATTCGTCTGCGCATCCGCGCGCCAACCCCGCCGTTCATA
>DATGQC010000133.1:0-2988 GCA_035304425.1 Advenella sp. | reverse complement strand
TGCCCCAGGTCGGTGTGGAGGTGATAGGCGAAATCGACCGGCGTGGCACCTTCAGGCAACTCGATGACACGCGCCTGCGGCGTAAGCACATAAATGCGTTCCGCCGTTTTTTTACCGGGGCGTTCAGACCGGGGCTGCCCTGTCTTGGGTTCCGGCGCAGCCGGCACGGCATCGTCAGTCGGCAGCGTTGCACCGGCAGATGACGTTGCGGCAGCGGTTGAGGCCTGCAGCGACGTATCCGGCGGGTCGTTGACCGGCAGGCCGACTTCCTTGCGCCATGCCAGCAACTGGCGCATCCAGGACACCTGCCGGTCGTACATGGACACGGCGGCAACCTGGCCGCCCTTGGGGCCCGCCTCTTTATAACGCCAGTGCGCCGCCATGCCATACTCGGCAAAATCGTGCATCTTGCGGGTTCGGATCTGCGCCTCGAAGGTATGTCCCTCTGCGGTTTTGAGCACCGTATGCAAAGACCGGTAACCATTAGGTTTGGGACGGGCAATATAGTCGTCGAACTCGTTCATGACCGGCGTCCAGCGCGCCTGCAGCAATGACAATGTGGCATAGCAGTCCCGTTCATTGGCAACAATGATACGGATGGCCAGCAGATCATACAACTGATCGAAAGTCAGGCGCTTGTTGCGCATTTTGTTATAAATGCTGTAAATATGCTTGGCGCGCCCCGACACGTCGGCCTCAATGCCCATATCGGCCAGCGAACCGGCAATGTCGTCGGTCAGGGACCGGATGCGTGCTTCGCGTTCGATGCGCTTGCCTTCGAGTTTACGGGCAATGTCCTTATAGATGTCGGGCGACAGGAACCGGAACGACAGGTCTTCCATTTCCCATTTGATTTGCCAGATACCCAGCCGGTTTGCCAGGGACGCATAGACGTCACGCGTCTCTTCGGCCAGCTCGATCGGGCATGGCGTCTTGCTTTCGGCGTACCAGCGCAGGGTTTGCAGGCGCGACGCCAGACGAATCAGCACAATGCGAAGATCGCTGGCCATCGCCAGCAGCATCTTGCGCAGCATTTCCCGCTGTCCCGACGATTCATTACGCCCTTGCGATGAGGCGTTGCGCGCAATGGCGCCTATCCGTAACAGCGCTCGCGAGCCGTTGATCAGGCTGAAGGTTTCCAGGCCGAAAAGCTGGATAAGCTCGTTTTTCTGGTCCTGCGCAGACTCGTCCTCCAGATCGATGGGAATAGCCAGCACCAATGCCGCCACCAGTGTAGCAGCGTCCAGCTGCAACAGGGAGAGGATTTGCAACATGCCCTTGGCGTGATGAATAGACGGTTCGCCGGTTGCGATGGATGCGTCCTGCAAAACCGGGGCTGCCCAGGCGACGGCCTGCTCCACCATGTGGCGGCCAGCATCGTCCAGACCGGCACATACCGCATTCATCCATGCGTTGTCCTGGAAGGAATCCGGTATGAACTCGGGTTCTGTTGTTTTCATAAGCGGGAACAGATGGATAAATTGGCAATGTCGATAAAAGCGGCAACCGCCGGCGCCAGCATGATTGTTCATCCGTCCTGGCAGCACCAGGCTGACCAAACAATAAGACAATAAGACCAGCAACGGCGTGTTTGTGCAAATAGGTATTTTAACGCCGCCAGCCCAAAAAGAGCAGGCTTGCGTGATTTGTTTATCCGGTAGACAATTTGGTGAGTACAGTAAACAGTGGCTGCCGCGGCTAATCTCTTGCTGGCCAAACAGATGCGCTGCCAGAGCGGATTGCTGCCCGGCATCCCCGCTGCACAGCAGTGACGGCGCAGATCCGCTGGCGTTGCTGTCTTTCCCATTAACCGTTTATCGACTGGAGACACGTTACCGGCTTGTTTTCCCCATAAGGGCAGGCGTCCCTGTATTGTCGCCAGATCAGCCGGCACTTTAATCCTATGTCAAATGAAATTTCCGGCAAATCGCTGCTGATTGTGTGGCATTCCAGAACCGGGGCTGCCGAAGCCGCCGCAAGACAGGCATACGAGGCGGCCCGGGTAATCGGCAGCGAGCTGGACGAACCGCACAACGTGTACCTGAAGCGCGCCTGCGAGGTGACCCCTGAAGATATGCTCGAAGCGGACGCATACCTGTTTTGCGCACCGGAGAATCTGGCGTCGCTCAGCGGCCAGATGAAGGAGTGCCTGGATCGCTTGTATTATCCGCTGCTGCACCGTATAGAAGGCCGTATATTCAGCGTGATCATTACCGCCGGCAGCGACGGCGAGGGCGCGCTGCGACAGCTGCGCCGCATATGCAGCGGCTGGCGGCTCAACGAGCAGGTGCCCGGCGTGATCCTGAACATGCGCAGCGATACCGAAGCGGCCATTCTGGCCCCCAAAACACTCTCCGAGACACAACGCCAACAGGCGGGGGAAATCGGTGCAACCCTGTGCGCGCTGCTATAGCCTCGATAAGCCTCTATTGCCTTTATTGCCTCGCCCGCAGCCTATCGGTCAGGCCCCTCCCGGCGGACGCCACGCGCTTTTCATCGACGCCGCCATCCCGAAAGGAGCGATCCGGCGGTCGCCGTCGCCTGCCCCCCCGCGAGGCCGGGCCCGCGCCGCAGCGCGCAAGTGCGCAAGTGCGCTCAACGCATTGTTCAACTGTGCGTCGCATGCTCGCCGCCAGCGCTGCTGGCAAAACAGCATACCTGGCGGCATGGCCGGCGCACAGCCGGCGTCAGCGCGCGGACAATGGGCACCGTCCCTTACACGAAACGGGATAAGTGGCGAAGCTACAGCGCCGCCGTTGCGACAATTTCCACTTTGTAGTCAGGGTTGGCCAGGCGGGCTTCGATGGTCGCGCGCGGCGGGGCGTTTTCTTTTGAAACCCACTCGTCCCAGGCCTTGTTCATCTGATCGAATTCTTTCATGTTGGCCACGTAGATCTGCACCATCAGCAACCGTTCCTTGCTGGTGCCCGCCTCTTTGAGCAGCGAATCGATGGTGGCCAGCACCTGTTTAGTCTGCCCTTCCATATC
>DATGQC010000132.1:0-9809 GCA_035304425.1 Advenella sp. | reverse complement strand
GATCTGCTTTGTCGAAATTTTTCGCGGCACATCCCTGCTGGTGCAGCTGTTCTGGTTGTTCTTTGCGTTGCCGCTATTGGGGCAGGCCCTGGGCCGGGATTTTCGCATGGCGCCGCTGGTGGCCGGAACGCTGGCCCTGGGGTTCAATATCGGTGCTTATGGCGCCGAAGTCGTTCGAGGCGCCCTGCAGGCAGTGCCACGTTCGCAATTTGAGGCGGCCAAGGCGCTGGACTTTACGCCTCGCCAGACATTGCGGTTTATCTGCCTGCCGCAGGCCATTCCGGAAATGATGCCCAGCTTTGGCAATCTTGCGGTGCAAAATCTTAAAGATACTGCCCTGGTATCATTGATCAGCCTGGGCGATATGGCGTTTCGTGCCGAACAGATTCGCAATTACACACAGGACAGCACAACGGTTTACACCATTTTGCTCTTCATGTATTTTGGCATGGCGCTGATCCTGACCGGAATCATGAAGCTGCTGGAGCGTTCTGTCGGGCGCTGGCGCGCGGGGAGGGCCTGATCATGCTCTTTGGTATTGAATGGGACACCAGCAGCAATTGGGCGTTTGCTGTTTCGATTTTTCCGATACTGCTCAAAGGCTTGCTGGTGACGCTGCAGGCGACGGTGCTGGGCTTTCTCGTAGCTATGGTGCTGGGCCTGATACTGGCCGCACTCAAAAGTGCTCGGCTGGTCATTATTTCGTGGCCTGCAAAATTCATCACTGAGTTCATCCGCGATACGCCATTGCTGGTCCAGCTTTTCTTTCTTTATTATGTGTTGCCAGAGCATGGCATTGTTTTGCCGGCTTTTCTGACCGGTGCGCTGGCACTGGGGGTGCAGTATAGCGCCTACCTGTCAGAGGTCTACCGGGCCGGCATCGAGTCTATCCCGCGCGGACAGACCGAGGCATCGCGGGCATTGGATCTGGCGCCTATGCGCACGTTCGGCTTCATCATTCTGCCGCAGGCCATCCCGCGGATTATCCCGGCAATGGGGAATTATCTGGTGTCCATCATGAAGGATGTCCCCGTGCTGTCGGTCGTGACCGTGCTGGAAATGCTTAACGTTGCAAAAATCATAGGTGATCGTACCTTCAATTATCTGATACCGCTATCCATGGTGGGGATCATTTACCTGATCCTGACGATTGTCGCGTCCTATGGGGTGCGATATCTGGATACCCACCTGCCAAAACGAGGAATACCTTTACGATGAATAATCCGATGAATAATGATAATTCGACGAACGCCCCGGATAAACCGCAGGGCGAGGATGTGGCTAATGCAGAGGGTGCTGCCGCTCGTGCGGACACGGGCGAGCCGATTATCCGCTTCGAAAAGGTCGTCAAGAAATTTGGCGATGTGACTGTGCTGGACGAACTGGATTTCGAGGTTCGCAAGGGCGAGAAAGTCACCATCATTGGCCCGTCTGGTTCCGGCAAATCGACGGTGTTGCGTATTTTGATGACGCTTGAAAATATCAATGACGGCGTCATTTACGTGACCGGCCGACCGTTATGGCATGAAGAAAAAAACGGTGAACTGGTGCCCGCTGCAGAAGAGCACTTGCGTGACATGCGCAAGGAAATGGGCATGGTATTTCAGCAGTTCAATCTGTTTCCCCATATGACGGTGCGTCGCAACGTCACCGAAGCGCCGGTGCAGGTGCTCAAGCTATCCAAAGAGGAAGCCAACGAGCGCGCCGACAAATATCTTGACCTGGTGGGCCTGTCTGATCAAAGCGACAAGTTTCCGAGCCAGCTATCGGGCGGCCAGCAGCAGCGGGTGGCCATTGCGCGTGCGCTGGCGATGCGCCCCAATATCATGCTATTTGACGAGCCAACATCTTCACTGGATCCTGAATTGGTAGGCGAGGTCCTCAATGTCATTCAGCGGCTGGCCGAAGAGCACGATCTGACGATGTTGCTGGTTACGCACGAAATGCAGTTTGCCAAACAGATTTCCGATCGTGTCTGCTTCTTTGACAAGGGAAAAATCGTGGAGCAGGGAACGCCCGACCAAGTGCTGGTCAATCCGCAGGAACCGCGAACGCAGGAGTTTCTCAAAAGTTTTATCGAACAGCATTGACCTCATGCGGGGCATGCCAGCAGGGTGCTCCGATAGCTATGTTGCGGCGTCCATTGATGGTATGAGGTTGCTGGAAAACGCGGCATCCGGCCGCCATCTGCCTGTACGGTCGGCTACCAGGATAGCCGCCGTGCGGTAAGCGAATGACGCCTTGGCTGCCGATCTTAAGGGGTGCGCGTCAGCTTGTCGCTGTACACGATGCCAATGCCCTGTTCCTGCAGCGTATTGCGCGTGTCCGCATCTGTTTGCGCGGTAACCGGCGCAGTTGCATCCCATATGACAAATGTATTGAATCCGGCCGCCCGCGCATCTTGTGCCGTCCATAGTACGCACACGTCTCTTGCCAGGCCGCCAATATACACATCGCTTACCTGGCGATCCTTCAGCCAGCCGGCAAGCCCGGTCAACGGCCGTTCGCCCGCAGGGTTGTAGTTTTCGCAAAATGCGCTGTACGAGTCAACAGCCGGATCGGCGCCTTTACGCACGATGACATTCATCTTGTCCCAGCAAATGGCGTCGTGCAGTGCCGCACCGCTGGTTCCCTGCACGCAGTGATCGGGCCATAGCACCTGGGAATGGCCGTAAAGGGTCATGCTGTCGAAGGGCTTGCTGCCGCTGTGCGAGGATGCAAAGGATATGTGGCCGCTCGGGTGCCAGTCCTGGGTGGCCACATAATGGCTAAAACAATCCTGCGCCAGGATGGCCTGTACGGGCGTCACAATGGCATCTGCGCGCTCGCATGCGAGCGGGCCGCCCGGCATAAAGTCCGGCTGGATATCGACCAGGATAAGCGCGCTGTGAGGCAATAGGTGGTTTGTCATCGTGTGGTTTCGTCCAGCCACTGGATCAATTGTTGTTGCACATTAGTTGCAAATTTGCGGTACACCTGTTCACTGACAAAGCCCATATGCGGTGTGAGCAAGATGTTGGGCAGTGCTACCAACTCGGGGTTGATGCCGGGCTCATCATCAAACACATCCAGCGCGGCAAATCCCGGGCGGCCCTGTTGCAGCGCCTTGATCAGGGCCGGCGTGTCAATCAGGCTGGATCGCGAGGTATTGACCAGCAGGCTGCCCGGTTGCATGAGCGCCAGCGTGTCGCTGTTGAGCAGTTTGCGCGTGGCATCCGAGACGACAATATGCAGCGACACCACATCGGAAGTGGACAGCAGGGTGTCCAGCGATACGCTGCAGGCGTCCTGTTCGCGGGCCCGTTCCGGTGTCATATGCGGACTCCAGGTCTGCACTTGCATGCCGAAGGCGCGACCGACCGCAGCCATGCGCTTGCCGATATGCCCCAGGCCGATCAGGCCCAAACGCTTGCCTTCCAGTACTTCTGGCAAATGCTGGCAGATTGCCGGCGTACGCCACTGCGGCTGTCGCGGGCTGACAAGCAGGTCCGGCAGTTTCTTGGCAGATGCCAGAATCAGCGACCAGGCCAGCTCGCAGGTGCCTGCTTTTGACGGGCCGAATTCAGTCGCCGTAACCTTGATGCCGGCCGCTTCGGCTGCCTGCTGATCAAGCGTGTTGTTGCGAGTGCCGGTAAAAACGATGCGTTTCAGATCGGGCAATTGTGTGATCAGCGATTCGGGAAAAGGTGTGCGGTCGCGCATCAGCACAATGCACTGCGCCTTGGACACTGCGGCCAGCAATTGCTCGTCGCGCAAGCGCTCGTGATGGATTGTCAGATGGCTGCGGTTTTGTATATCGGACCAGTCTACCAGACGGGTAAGCCCGTGTTCCCAGTCATCCAATATGACAATTGAAGGTTTCATGCAATGCTCCGAAAAAACGCAGTGACCGATACGTTGTCCGAGCGAGCGGCAACGATCGCTTTGCCGTCCGGTTGGCGCAAAACCGTATATTACCTCGCGGGGCGGAACCGTGCACGTGCACGAGGCTGGGGCCGACGTTTCGGCCAGGCGTCTATCCCTGAAACCAGGCCAGCAGCACAGAGACACTGATGACCGAGAGCACAGTTGAAATAAAGATGGATTGCGAGACCAGATGTGTATCACGCTGGTACATGGTGGCCAGCATGAAAGGGCCGGTGCCGATAGGCAGGGCGGCCAGCAATACGGCCGCTTCGCGTTGCACCGGCGGCATATCAAAAACGACAAAAGCCAGAAATGCCGTTGCAGCCGGCAAAAACAGCATTTTCATGAAAAGAACCGCGCCCAGTGCCGGGTGAGGGCGGATACTGCGTGTTTGCGCCAGGAACAGGCCAATGGTAACCAGGGCGCAGGGGCTGGCCGAACTGCCCAGCAGACGTGCCAGTTCCGCCAGCGGCGCCGGCAAAGTAATGCCAAGACCGGATAAGGCCATGCCCGCCACGGGCGAGACAATGAGCGGATTCTTTGCCAATGCCATGCCGGTATGGCGCAGGCTGGTCCATACACTAGCATGTTTTTTCAGTCCGGTTTCCAGGCAGACGATGGACAGGGCAAACAGGACGCAGGCGGTCAGTATCATGGTAATGACGACCGGGATGATACCGGCCTGGCCGTAGGCGAGCATGCACAGCGGCAGCCCCATATAGCCTGCATTACTATAAGACGCGGACAGACTGGCGACACTATTGTCCGGCAGGCTGAAACGGCGCCGTTGCCAACCCATGAAAATAAAAAAGGTCGCCAGCATGCCGCCGGTACTGGCCAGGATGAAGGGAATCTGGTTCAGTTCTTCCCAACTGACCGTAGCCATGGCATGAAACAGCAGCGCCGGCAACGCCAGCCAAACGACATAGCTATTGAGATGCTGGCTTGCCTGGTCCGACAGGATGCGCCGGCGAGCGGCGACGTATCCGATCAGAATCAGCGCAAAAACCGGAAAAGCGGCATTGATAACGGAATTCAAAATACGTGTTATTTAAAAGCGGTTTCAATAAAGCTGCGAAGTTTACGCGAATGCAGCCGCTCTCGGGGCATCTCACGCAATTTTTCCAGCGCCCGCATGCCGATGCGCAAATGCTGGCTGACCTGTTTGCGATAAAAGTCCGAGGCCATGCCGGGCAGCTTCAATTCGCCATGCAGGGGCTTGTCCGACACACAAAGCAGCGTGCCGTACGGTACGCGAAAGCGAAAACCATTGGCTGCGATGGTTGCTGATTCCATGTCAAGTGCAATGGCCCGCGATTGTGAGAAACGCTGCACCGGTTCATGCTGGTCCCGCAACTCCCAGTTGCGGTTATCGATGGTGGCTACGGTGCCGGTACGCATGATCCGTTTAAGTTCCCAGTCAGACAGCCCCGATATTTCTTCAACCGCATGTTCCAGGGCGACCTGGATTTCCGCCAGCGGCGGCACCGGCACCCATAGCGGCAGATCGGCGTCCAGCACGTGGTCTTCACGCACATAGCCGTGCGCCAGCACATAGTCGCCCAGGCGTTGCGTGTTGCGCAGCCCGGCGCAATGGCCCAGCATGATCCAGGCCGATGGTCGCAATGTGGCGATGTGGTCGGTGATGGTCTTGGCGTTGGAGGGCCCGACACCAATATTGACAAGTGTGATACCGTTGCCATCCTCGCGTTTCAGGTGATACGCCGGCATTTGCGGCAACCGTTGCAGCCTTTGAGAGGGGTCAGGCCGCCCCTTGCGTGTAATGTGATTGCCCGGCTCGACCAACGCTGTATAGCCTGAAGATTCGTCTTCGATCAGTTGCGCGGCCCGCTCAATAAATTCGTCAACGTAAAACTGGTAATTGGTAAACAGGATAAAGTTCTGGAAATGCTCGGGCGCGGTGGCCGTGTAATGCTGCAGCCGGTGTAATGAGTAGTCGATACGCGGCGCGGTAAACGGGGCCAGCGGGCCCGGCTGGCCGGGTTCTTCCCGTAAGGTGCCATTGACGATGGCATCGTCCATGACGGCCAGATCCGGGACATCGAAGAAATTGCGCAGGGAAGAGCCGATCGTGTCGGCATAGACGCCTTCAACATACTGACCGCCGGTAAAGGCGAAATGCAACGGGATAGGGATATCGGACTCGCCGATTTCCACAGGTAACTGATGATTTTTCATGATCAGCCCGATTTGTTCAAGCAAATAGCTTTTGAACTGCTGGGGCTGGGTGACGGTGGTCTGGTAAAGACCGGGTTCGGTGGTATGCCCGTATGACAGACGTGAATCGACTTCCTGATGGTCGGGCACATGCAGGCGGATCGCAGGATAGCAGGCACGCGTGCGCTGATCAGACCGGTTCTCGCCGCTGATGTAGCGGTAAAAGGACTCGCGGATGAACAGTGTATTGCGCTCGTATATGCGCAGCAGTTCTTCAAAAGCCAGGACCGGGTCACGGAAACTGGAAAAACCGATTCTTTGCGGGGAATGAAAGGGAGAAGGCGTACTTTGCTGTGTGTTCATGGATAAGCGCTGATTGTTATGTTCATTGACGAAAGCGGGTCATTTTTATATCCGATCCCATACGAAAGCGCTGCTGTCCTCCGATGGGCCGCCGGAAACTGGCGTCGCTTCGCTGTCCTGAAGTATATTCTGTCATTATGACACGTTAAAATCCTGACATAGCGAATGCCCGCAATTGGTGTGAGTCTGTCTGATAACGGCTTCGGGCGCGAGCCTTTCTGTTTTTCGAAAAATCTGCAAGTGAGTGATTTATATGGATATTCAACAAATCGAAAGTTTCTGGCCATTTTTGCAGCGCTTCGCCGTTGATGTAGTCGTTGCTTTTATTATTCTGGGCATTGGCTGGACCGTCTCCAGGTGGCTCGGCAATATGGTGCAGCGCCTGAGCGCCCGATCAGAAAAAATCGATCCAACGATTGTCCCCATGTTCCGTACGGTTGTGATCTGGAGCGTACGGATCTTCACCATCATCGCCGTGCTGTCGCAATTCGGTGTGCAAACGGCCAGCCTGATTGCGGTGCTGGGCGCCGCCGGGCTGGCCATCGGTCTGGCTTTGCAGGGTACGCTGCAAAATATTGCAGCCGGCATCATGCTGCTGGGCTTGCGGCCTCTGCGAGTGGGGGAAAGCGTGACGGTGGCTGCAGGCATTTCCGGCACCGTAGACGAAGTGGGGCTGTTTCTGACGCGGATTGTGCAGGCTGACGGCGTGCAGGTAACGGTTCCGAACAGTACAGTCTGGAACGGTACGATTATCAATTTGAGCCGTAACCACAACCGTCGCATGGATGTACCGGCTTATATCTGCTACGGCGACGACGTTCCCCGGGCGATTGACGTGCTGCTTAAACTGATCGGCGAACATCCGGGCGCCTTGAAAATGCCGGCGCCAGCGGTTTTTGTTGGTGATCGCAAGGACGGCACCATTACCCTCACGCTACGTGTCTGGACCAGTGCTGAAAACTTCTTCAATGTGCAGAATGATCTGAATCGTGATGTCCAGATGCGTTTGAAAGAAGAGGGGTTTGAAAGCCCGAGTCCGTTGCGGGTGGCCGTGCAGGCCGTCGATACCGGCAATCAGGCCGGCGCCAAATAGCCGTGACCTGCGTTCCGGGCGCCGATGCAGCGCAAGCGTCAGGCGGCCGGCAATAGCAGGAATGCGATGATCTGCCAGCCGGTGCAGTTGCTGCCAGGTGCGCACCGGTGCGACGCGGCGGGTCGGCGCACCAGGTTCTCGGGCAGCGCCGCCATAGAGGCCCGTGGCGTCGTGCCGGCACAGCGCCTGCGGCGCCGGCCTGGCCGGATCAGCCGGGCAGGTTATGGCCGGTAGACTGTTTTCAGAATGTTGGTGCACACCCCTCGCATCATATCCACTTCCTCCTGGGTCATATGAATGCGTGTAAACATATAGCGCATGCGTGGCATCAGCTTTTTCGGATGATTGGGATTGAGAAAATCGATACCGATCAGCGCGCTTTCCCAGTGATCGATAAACGCTTCCACCTTTTCGGCGGGCGCATAGTCGCGCTCGGCCGGGTCCGGGTAGCCTCGGGCGGTTGTCGACAGCGGCAGGTCGGGGCGCCCGGAAGGCTCGTGCGTCAGGTTGGAAAGCGCATTGCCGGACTGGGCTGTTGCGCCGGTATGCCGGGAGGGCGGCGATGCCTGCATGGCGTAGTTCAGTTCCCAGGCGGCCAGCAGCAGAGCCTGTGAAACGTTCAGGGAGCTGTATGCAGGATTGGCGGGGATATGGCAAATGCGATGGCAGCGGCTGATATCGTCATTGTCCAGCCCCGTTCTCTCTGTTCCCAGCACAATGGCAATGTGCGTATCGGCGTGATTATTCAGATGCGTTCGCGATAGCTGGGCTGTCTGGCGTATGTCCAGCGACGGCGGGCCCATGTCGCGGCTGCGGGCAGTGAGGGCAAAGGCCAGAGTAATGCCGGTCAGGGCGGTGTCAAGGTCCGGTGCGATCCGGGCCGCCTGCAGAATATCGGTCGCCCCGCTGGCTAACGCCAGCGCCTCCTCGTGGGCCAGAATGCCGCTGTCTTTCGGCTTGACCAGCACCAGATCGTCAAATCCCATGTTTTTGAGCGCTCTGGCGGCAGAACCCACATTGCCGGGATGAGTCGGCGACACCATGATAAAGCGGACCCGGGTATGTAGCGGTGACATAAAATTCCTTCGAACGGCATGAATATGGACAGAAATGAGGGGATTTGCAGAAGTCTGCTTTATTGTCCATTAAAATGCGTATTTTACTACTCAACCGAAGTCTGGAAAGCTATGCACCCCATGCTCACCATCGCCGTACGTGCTGCCCGCCGTGCCGGCGCCATTATCAATCGTGGTAGCCTTGATCTGGATAAAATCCAGATCGCACGTAAAGGGCCCAACGATTATGTTACCGAAATTGATCGGAACGCAGAACAGGCAGTGATCGAGGTGTTGCGCGACGCTTATCCGGACCACGCTTTTCTGGGCGAGGAATCCGGCCATATCCCCGGCGCCAGGGACAAGGAAAATGAAATGCCGGAATACCAGTGGGTGATTGATCCGCTGGATGGCACGACCAATTTCGTACACGGATTTCCTAATTACGCCGTGTCCATTGCCTTGTTGCACAAGGGTGTCGTCACGCAGGCTGTCGTCTACGATCCGGCCCGCAATGAAATGTTCACAGCCACGCGTGGTGGTGGCGCCTTTCTGAACGACCGCCGGGTGCGTGTCGGCAGCCGGACCCGCTTTTCCGACGCGTTGATCGCTGGTCGTTTTCCATCAGTGTCCGGTTCCAACCGTACCGGCGCCGAGCGCTACTACGGGCTGGTCGACGACTGCTCGGGTTTTCGCCGCCTGGGCGCGACCGTGCTGGAGCTGGCCTATGTTGCAGCCGGCCGTTTCGACGGCTATTGCGGGGTCCATCTCAAGCCTTGGGACCTGGCGGCAGGCAGCCTGCTGATTCTGGAAGCCGGCGGGCTTATTGCCGACTTCGACGGTGAGCAGACCTGGCAGCAAACCGGCAATGTGCTGGCAGCCAGTCCCAAAATCTTCACCCAAATGCTCATTTCGCTGAAGCAGTAAGTTATTGTCCGTTTCGGAGCCCGTCATTATGGATCAAGTGTGGTATTTGTTTAAAGCCGTCGTTCTGGGCGTTGTCGAAGGGATAACCGAATTTCTGCCGATTTCCAGCACCGCCCATCTACTGATTCTGGGAGACTGGATCGGTTTTGATTCAGGGCAGTTCAAGGTGTATGAAATCGTGATCCAGCTGGGCTCCATTCTTGCGGTGATGTGGTTGTATCGGCAGCGCCTGCGTGAGGTTATCGTGGGTACGTTTACCGGGAATCGGACCGAGCAGCGATTTACCA
>DATGQC010000131.1:0-18974 GCA_035304425.1 Advenella sp. | reverse complement strand
TAGTCACCTGCCCGCCCGCTTTGGCCACCACCGAATCAGCCTGGATGGTGACGCCGGACAATGACAAGTCGTTACCGGTATTGATCACCAGTTTGTTGGCAGTCAGCCCGGACGCAATATGATGCTGGCTGATCTCGCGGTCCAGCGCGTCGCCATTTTTGATCTTGTCGCGCGCCTCGGTTGCATTGCGGTCAATTTCATTGCGGAATGTCTTTGATTGCTCGACCAAAGATTCCTGCGCCGCACCCGATAGCCTGAGCGTGCCGCCGGCATTAAGCGCAACGCCCTGCGCCCTGATCTTCAGCGCCTTGCCAATCATATCGCCTGTGCTGGACACCCTGACGGTGTCGGACTGAATTTGCGTGCCAAAGACGTGTTCCTGATGACGCTGTTGCGCATCGGTGTGGAACCACAAACCCTTGTAACGCCGTTTACTGGATGATGACTCATCTTTTGTGACCTGCGCATCAAAATTTGCCTGACCTGCCGCAATGTCCAGTTCTTTTGCGGTCAGCTTGGTGCCGCTGATGCTCAAGTTGTTCTCAACATTCAATTGCGCATTGTCAGCCAATACATCAGATGAAACGAACGACTGTGTTTTATCAAACGTATCCGTGCGCAACAACACGCCATCGTCCAATTTGTCTACTGTCGAGTGCTTATTTTGTGTCGTAACAACCTTGCCGCGGATGTCGGCATTGCCGGCATTGAGCACAAGCTGATTCGTGCGCAACGCCAGGCCCTCGCCAATAACCGTAGCACGCGAATCTGTCGAATGAATACGGATCCGGCCAGACTGGATGCTGCCAAGCAAACGGCCATCCAGAACTTTTCTGTGCTGCAGTTTTTCCAGTTTGCTCGCCGTCAATTTGCCATCAGCGCCGCGCGAAATGCGGTTGCGCCCCATCACGATATTCACTGTATCCTGGGCCGCCACATCACCGTCAATATCGACAGCAGGCGCGATCAAATCCAGTATTTGCGTATCATTAAGCGCACCGTCAAGCGCCAGTTTCCGATCGTTGGCGATTTCGTAGCCAGACAGGTCCTCATTGTCCACAATCGGCTTGCCAACGACCAGACTGGCGCGAGGCACATTGATGAATCCGCAACCCTTGCAAGTGATCCCGCTGGGATTGGCCAGTACATAATCTGCCGCCATACCAAACACTTCCTGCTTACCCAGAAGGAGCGACGGATTATTCCTGATCACTTCATTTAAAATCACCTTGGCCGTCGCGTCCTTCAGGTTCGCATTGGCTTTCAAGTCGCCCGCCAGCACGGATGCGCCATCTTTCAGGGAGTTATTCAATACAGCCCCAGCTTTGTCGACATTGTATTTGAAATATTTATTATGAGATAAGCCTTTTGCATTGGGGGACACAATATCGACAATTTCGACGTCTCCTTTTTTATAGATCTTCTGCGCGCCGTTACGCTCGCCAACAATATCGGCCCATGCCACAGACGAAAAATAGGACAGGGCAAGGGCTACGGCGACGCGGCCCGAAAACGACAAACGCATGATGGGATGCTGTGCTGTCATGAGAATATCTCCTTAAAAACGCATGAACATGACGAGATGGAATGACTGGTTGCTAAAACCAGTACATCAATTTAAGAGTTAAAGAATGGCCGCTTAGCCATTTCTGGTCGTCCTTGAAACGCCCTTGTGAAAACTCAACGCGAGCGTCAGCGCTATCACGATAATTGATCTTCAGGCCGGCAGACCAGGAATGTCCCCAGCTGCGCTGGTTACTTCCAGAGACAGTCGACTTCAGAACGCCCACATCAAACCCAACATACGGTTCGAGCGTCCACTCAGCGTGCTGGAAAGTCAGGTAAATATTGTTTCGGAGTACAGCGCCCTTTTCGCCCGACGCGCTGTATTGGCTTAGCCCGCGGATTGCATATTTATCCAATAGCTCCAATTGCTTGATAGCTGGCAAGAAATCCGGGCTGTATTGAGCGTTTAACTCGTGATCGTGTCGCCACGCTGTTTCGCCGGCACGATGACGCCATTGCGCGCTCAGGCTCAGATTGATTTTTCGGTAAGTTTTTTTGTATTCATTCTCATATCCCTTCACCCAGGGTAAACCGTGTTCAATGGCAATATCGCCCGCGATCAGTCCTGAAGGCAGCACCTGCAAATGGCTCCAGCCCAATTGCGCATTCACCATGCCCGGGCTTTGCAGACTGATGATCGATTTCTCAAAACGCCCTCGTGCCGAGATGCGTTCCAGCTGACCGTATAACGACGATATATAATTGGCCCCACGTGAAAAAACATAATTCACACGGGCGCCCGCCTGCCAGGTCCTGCCATCCAGTTCATATTGATTACTGTTGATTGCCAGCTTGCTGCGGTATTGGGAGATCGAACCATATAAAGTGAAATCCCAATAACCATAGGGCACAGAATATTGGAAAGCAAGGCTGCGACTGTAGGGATCAAAGTGTCTGTTCTTGATGGAATGACTTGCACTGAAGATGAGTGAATCAGATAAAGAAAACGGGCTGTCAATTATCCAGCCCGTTCTGGCCATCCACTCGCCCGTTCCCTGACTACCACTGTTATCCAATCCCACGTAACCGCCCACACGTCCCGTAGACTGATTGTTTAAAACAACATCAATATCTCCGTCTGGTTGCGGCAGCACATCGACCGTAACCTTATTGGAAAAAAATTTGTTCGTGTGATCCAGGCCCTGATCAAGTCTGTGAATATTCAATGGTTCCCCCTGCAGTCCAGGAAAAAGCATATGGGGGTTAACAATTGCGTTGCCTGCGCTTATTGATTTGACGCGTCCCTCTTTGACACGCAAATACAATACCTGCCCTTGCGGCTCGAATTCAAAAGATTGATAAATATAGCCATGCTTTAAATAGGCTTTCGTGATATCCCGACTCAAACGGTTCAGCCTGTCCGCATTCAGGCACTCACCGGGCTGGGGTAATATATCTGCTATGTCCACCAGCGTGGCGCCGACAAGCGCCACCTTGCTGTAGGCCAGGCAAGAACGCCCCGAAGTCTGTGGGTATTCAATTTGCTGCTCTGGCTGATACTGCCGACTCGCATTCTGTTGCAGCTGAAACCGCCGGATTCTATCGAGCTCCTGCTGCGCCGCCTGTTGAGCGCGTGCCTGGTACGAGACATGGCTATTCTGAGCGATGGCAGCGGCTTGCGCCAAGCACAAAAGCATCGCAGCAAACAGCGCGCTCTTGAATCGAAACAATGGACTCATCCTGCTGACTGAGGTGTAAACAATTGACGCAGTATCTTAAAGAGATCAGATTTCAATTTCCATCAATCGAACACAGGAAATCATGCTCCGTTTGATTAAACGCAAACTGCGTTCATTTATTTTTACCAAAGCGCCTGGACCATTCACAGTGGGAATAAGCACTCGATCAAGATCTGGCGGCAACACGCGCTGCAATTGCCTGACATTACCTCAAACCGGGGAGACCGCCCGCGTCAACGCTGTATTGATTGCGGTTATCGAGGTCTGATCTGAGAAATCCAACAAAAAATGAATACTCGCCATACCGCTGGAGAGGCCATGGCGCACACATAAACAAAAGACCGAATCCCACATGTGGATTCGGTCTTTTATTGATGAAAAATCGGTTGACGCCAGCATCGTCAACCGGCATGGCTCAGCAATCGAACGATCACAGCGTCATGTCACGGCTTTACTGTTTCACAGCTGTTTTGCTGCCATCTTTATGCCAGGTGTAAATATCAAACTTGAACTCGTTCAGGTCTCCCTGCTTATTCCATGACAGATCGCCAATCACCGACTTTACAGTGTTGCCATGCAACCACTCTGCCACTTTTTCAGGATCGGTGCTTTTGGTTGCCTTGATTCCTTCGTAGATAGCCTGGGTCGCAGCGTAGGATGTCAGTTGGAAAGCGCCGGATGGATTGCGTTTTTTGGCCTTGAATGCCTCGACCACGGCTTTGTTTTCCGGCAACGCAGAGTAGTCTGCCGGCAGCGTCAGCAACATACCTTCCACCGCATCACCGGCAATTGCGTTGATCTCAGGATTGCCGGCGCCTTCGGGGCCCATGAACTTCACTTTCAGACCCTGCTCTGCAGCCTGGCGCATCAACAGCCCCATTTCCGGATGGTAGCCGCCGTAGTAAACAAAATCGACGCCGGCCGACTTCATTTTCGTAATCACAGAAGAATAGTCGGTTTCACCGGCATTAATGCCTTCGAACAGTGCGACATCGATACCGGCCTTTTTCAGATTGTCCCTGACCGAAGAAGCAATCCCCTGCCCGTAGGACTGCTTGTCATGCAGGATAGCGACCTTGCTGGGCTTGACGCTGTCAATAATATATTTTGCCGCTGCAGGACCTTGCTGGTCGTCCCGTCCGATGGTGCGAAAGACGAAATCGAAATTCTTGTCGTCGGTCACGTTAGGCGCCGTTGCGGATGGCGTGATCATGACCACCCCTTCCTGGTTATAGATAGAAGCGCCGCCGACTGTGGCGCCCGAGCAGACAGGGCCCACGACAAAACCGATTTCCTTGTTGACGACGTTATTGGCCGCAATCGGCCCCTGCTTGGGTTCGCAGGCATCGTCGACCTCCACCATTTCGAACTGTTTGCCATCGTATCCGCCTGCGGCGTTGATCGATTCGATTGCTGTGCGGATCCCCTCGCGCACCATGTCGCCATATTGCGTTACCGGACCGGTCACCGGTCCGACGGCCGCGATTTGGATGGTATCTGCAGCCAGTGCCTGGGTCGACAGCATCAGGCCGGCAGAAATGGCCACGGACAGTGCAGATGCTTTCAGATAGTTCATGTGTAATACTCCGCTAATGTAAGAATACGTAATGACGTTTAACGCTGCTATTCTCGCACTTTTTTTCGCGCTGATTCAATTTTGCCCGAAATTTCAAGGTAAACCCTGATCCGGGTTACACGAGAGCGCTGCTATTGGCTGCGCACCTTGCCGTTAAGCATTCTGACGCCGGTCAGATCGCATCGATAGATGCAATCGGCCAACGCATCAATTGCCTGCAGGCGCGGGAAGCTGCGACGCCAGATCAGCACGACCTCTCTGTTGGGCACGGGCTCCTTTAACGGAACATAGCGCACCAGATCATCAGCTGACGGCGGCTTGTCCGGCAAGGCCGTCATCGGCAGCAGCGTAATCCCCAGTCCGGCAGCCACCATGTGGCGAATGGTTTCCAGTGACGAGCCCTCGAACGAACGCTGGATGCCATCTGCGGCGGCAGAGAATCGCGACATTTCCGGGCAGACCTCCAGCACCTGGTCGCGAAAGCAATGGCCGGCGCCCAGCAAAAGCATGGTTTCCTGCTTCAGCATTTCAGTATCGATTTGTGTCAGCCCCGCCCAGCGATGATTGCGCGGAACCGCGGCAATAAAATCCTCTTCATAAAGCGGACGCACCTCCAGCCCGGCTTCGGGTAACGGCAGCGCCACAATGGCGCAGTCGATCTCCCCCTGGCGCAGCAACTCCAGCAGGCGCACCGTAAAACTTTCCTGAAGGATCAGCGGCATTTGCGGGGTCATGCGCAATTGCAGAGGAATCAGCTTGGGTAGCAGATACGGCCCGATCGTATGGATGACGCCAACGCGCAGTGCGCCGGTCAGCGGATCGTTGCCCTGCCTGGCGATTTCCTTCAGGTTGGCGCTTTCCTCAAGAATCTTCTGAGCTTGTGTCACGATTCGCAGACCAGTAGGCGTCACACCCACCTCATTGCCACCGCGTTCGAAAATAACCACACCCAGTTCATCCTCGAGCTTTTTGATGGCAACCGACAAGGTTGGCTGGCTCACAAAGCAGGCCTCTGCCGCACGACCGAAATGTCGTTCCCGGGCCACTGCAATGATATATTTGAGTTCGGTAAGCGTCACACCAGGCTCCGCATAAAGTAAGGGTCAAGTTGGCCGCCATAGACAGCCAGGGACAGGATAGTCCCGTTCACGCGCATGTTCCTGGCCTCGCATACCGGGCCATAACGCATGCATGCAGAAAAAACACTTCATATTCTAAGCAAATCAGCTCGCTGACGCGCCCATCGCTGCAAATGCGCCGCAGCTGCCTCGGGGTGCGTTGACTGCAGCCACTGCGCCGTATCGCGCGCCTGCTCGGCAATCGGCGCGTCCATATCGATATCTGCAAAACGCAACAGCGCCATGCCCGACTGCCGCAAGCCTAAAAACTCACCCGGGCCACGCTGCTCCAGATCACGCCGGGCAATTTCAAAGCCGTCCTGCGTTTCATACATCGCTTTAAGTCTGGCCGTCGCCACCGATGACAGGGGCGTCTGGTATAACAGCACGCACACCGATTCACTTTGCCCACGGCCCACCCTTCCTCTGAGCTGATGCAATTGCGCCAGACCGAAACGCTCGGCATGTTCGATAATCATCAGCGAGGCATTGGGCACATCCACCCCCACCTCAATAACGGTAGTGGCAACCAGCAAATCCAACTCATGACCATGGAACGCAGACATGATCGCTGTTTTTTCCTGTGTCGGCAAGCGTCCGTGCAGCAGGCCGATGCGCAATTGCGGCAGTTCCTGCTGCAATCGGTTGAATGTATCGGTCGCCGTTTGCAATTGCAACGCCTCGCTTTCTTCGACCAGGGGACAGACCCAGTATACCTGCCTGCCCTGTAGAATCGCCTCATGCACATGGGTCAGTAATTCGTCGCGCCGGGAATCGGCAAACAGTTTGGTCACTACCGGCGTTCGACCCGGCGGCAGGGAGTCAATCACCGAGACATCAAGGTCAGCAAAAAAAGTCATGGCCAGTGTGCGCGGAATGGGCGTTGCGCTCATGCTCAGCTGATGAGGCGCGACGGCTTCCTGTTCGCCTTTACGCGCCAGACTCAGCCGCTGTCCGACGCCAAAGCGGTGCTGCTCGTCCACCACCATCAGTCCCAGCCTGGCGAATGTCACATGCTGCTGAATCAGCGCCTGCGTGCCGACCACCAATTGGGTGGCGCCATCGGCCACCAAGGCCGCCGCCTGCTGCTTTTTTTTCGGCGTCAGGCTGCCCGCCAGCCAACCCGTGCTGATGCCTAGCGGCTCAAACCAGGCGGACAGCTTTCTGAAATGCTGTTCTGCCAGAATTTCGGTAGGCGCCATGATAGCCACCTGAAACCCCTGATCAATCGCGTGCGCGGCAGCGATGGCAGCCACCACTGTTTTACCGCTGCCGACATCGCCCTGCAGCAATCGTTGCATTGGAAAAGTGCGTTGCATATCAGCCAGAATTTCGTTGCACACCCTTTCCTGCGCCGCGGTCAGGACAAAGCCTACTTGAGCAAGTAAGCGTTGCGCCAGACCCGAACGCGTGCCCTGCATGGCGTAGGCCTTTTTGCTTTGCCGCGTGGCGCGCGCCAGCGACATCGCCAATTGCTGGGCCAACAGCTCATCAAACTTGATCCGTTCCCACGCAGGATGCGTCTTTTCAATCAACGCCAGCGTATCGACTTGCTTAGGCGGGTTATGCAACAGCGCGATAGCCTCGGCAAAGGGAACAAGCTGGTACTTGCGCTGAACCACCTCGGGCAGCGTGTCATCAAGCCGCACCCGGGACAAGGCGGCGCCGATCGCCTTGCGAATCTGTGGCTGATTCAGACCCTCGGTCGCCGGATACACCGGCGTCAGGCGATCCGATAATGGCGCGCCGGCGCGGCTGACTTTGGGATGCACCATTTCAAATCCCCAAAAGGATCCGCCACGCACTTCGCCACGCACCCGGATCAGGCGCCCTTCCTCCACCGCTTTAATCTGGCTCGGATAAAAATGCAGCCAGCGCAGCGACAACTGGCCGGATCCATCGTCGATCGTGGCGGTCAGCTGGCGCCGCCCCCGGATAAGCACCTGGGCTTTGCGCACAATCCCTTCGACCTGCGCCATTTGGCCAGGATACAGGGAGTCAATGCGATGCAATGCCGTTTCGTCTTCGTAACGCAGCGGTAAATGCAAAACAAAATCAAAATCCTGGAGCAGTCCGAGGCTTGCAAATTTCTTGCTGATGGCGCCGGGACTATCCGTTCTAGCGGAAGCAGCAGGCATGGCAACAAGAGCGTCAGACGACGATGATGGCCTCTATTTCAAACAGGGCGCCTTTGGGCAAGGCGCTCACTTGCACCGTGGAGCGGGCAGGAAACGGTTCCGGAATCAGTTCCGACATCACTGTGTTGGCAATGCCAAAATGGGTCAGATCGGTCAGAAACAAAGTAAGTTTGACAATGCTATGCAGCGATCCGCCGGCAGCATGAATCACGGCGCTCATGTTGCTGAATGCCTGGCGCACTTGTTCTTCGACCTGTTCGGAAACCAGATCGCCCGTGGCCGGGTCCAGGCCAATTTGGCCGGAAAGGTAGACGGTGCTGCCGGCCGGCGCGACCACTGCCTGGGAATACGGGCCGATGGCGCTGGGGGCTTTGTCTGTCTGAATGACTTGTTTGGTCATGAGAATCTCCAATGAACGAGGCGTTTACTATAGGCAATAACAATAGTATATACACTTTCAGCCGGAAAATAATCGTGTGCAGGCAGGCCTTGCACACTGGGTTTCGGACCCTCATTCCAAAGCGGGGCTGAGCCACGCCTGTCTTATTGCGAACCCTATAAAGCAGGCGCGACAGGCACCGCGGGGCTGAGAGCGCACAGTTTCGCAGTATTTATATTTTTTTGACAAATTTTCAGAAAAAAATTGATTTCTTCCGTTGCTGAAATTTTGCTGAAGTAATATAGTGAAAATCATTCTTATTGTCAGCAACATTCGATTTGCGGGTATCAGGATTCACGCAAGCGAGTGGCGGTTGGTTTTATTTTCACATAATAAAGGCAGTCATGAAATCTCTCTCTATCCTTACTCAGGCGCTTACCTGCGCTGGTGTACTGTGCGGCGCTCAGGCCTATGCCGCGGGTGAAGTCAACATCTACACGACACGCGAACCCAAGCTGATCCAGCCCATTCTTGACAATTTCACCAAGGAAACCGGCATCAAGACCAAAACGGTTTTTATGAAGGATGGCCTGGTCGAACGCGTAAAAAGCGAAGGTGAACGTTCACCTGCCGATCTGCTCATGATGGTTGACTATGGAAATCTGATTGATCTGGTCAATGCCGGCATTACCCAGCCAGTGCAGTCGGATGCCCTGAACCAGGCTATTCCGGCCAGCTTGCGCGATCCGGGCAACCAATGGTTTGCATTATCGACACGGGCTCGGGTGCTGTATGCTGCGAAAGACCTGGATCTGGATAAGTTTACCTATGAAGAACTGGCCGATCCGAAGTGGAAAGGCAAAGTATGCATTCGCTCGGGCCAGCATCCTTACAATACCAGCCTTTTTGCAGCAGTCATTGCTCATGACGGCGCCGAAAAAGCGCAGGCATGGCTCGAAGGTGTCAAAGCCAATCTGGGACGCAAGGCAGCCGGCGGCGACCGTGACGTCGCCAAAGACATTCTTGGCGGGATATGCGACATCGGCATCGCCAATTCATACTATGTTGGCCAAATGCGCAATGCAAAACCCGATTCAGACCAATATAAATGGGGCAACGCAATCAAAGTGATCCTGCCAACCTTCGCAGGCAGCAAAGAGGGTGGCACCCATGTCAACGTCAGCGGCGCAGCCATCGCCAAACACTCAGCCAACAAGGAAAACGCAGTCAAACTGCTGGAATACCTGGCTTCGGAAAAAGCGCAGAGCATGTACGCCAGCGCCAATTATGAATACCCGGTACGCCAGGGCGTATCATTGGATCCGACCGTAGCCAGCTTCGGTACATTGAAAGCCGACCCGTTGCCATTGGCGGACATTGCCAAGCATCGCAAGCAAGCCAGTGAACTGGTCGACAAGGTCGGGTTCGATCAGTAATTATTGCTCATTGTACTCAGAGAACGGATAGCCTGACAGTTCTGCCAGGCCGGGGTCAAGGTCGATCAGCCGTTCTCTTTCCTGTATTTTGCTGTCAGGCGGGCATCAAGCCCGCCGCATGCGTTTGGTAAACTCGGTATGCTTACCCCCTTTTCTGCCTCCCTGACCGTCGCCCGACGCTGGCCACCCAGCCAGTGGATCGCTGCCGCTCTGGCATTGTGCGTACTGGCGCCGGTGCTGGTGCTGACCGCGCTGGCCGTCTCTGGCGACACAAGTCACTGGCTGAACCTGTTGCACAATGTGCTTCCGGTGTCGTTGTCGAACACTGTGCTGCTGCTGCTCGGCGTGGGTATCCTGAGCGCCATGATCGGTGGCGGCAGTGCCTGGCTGACCACCGCGTACCTGTTTCCGACCCGCCGGCTGGTCACCTGGGGTCTGTTGTTGCCCCTGGCCGTACCCACATACATTATGGCGTTTGCTTATCTGGATGTACTGCATCCACTGGGACCAATACAAACGCTGATCCGCGACCTGCTGGGCTATGACTCGCCGCGGCAGTTCCGGCTACCCGACCTGCGGTCCATGGCTGGCGCCATTATTTTACTGGGGTTGGTGCTGTATCCATATGTCTATTTAAGTGTGCGGGTCATGTTCATGACCCAGGCCGCCAGTCTGCTGGAAGCGGCCAGGACCCTGGGATGCTCGCGTCGCGAAGCCTTCTGGCGTGTGGTGGTGCCGCTGGCTCGCCCGGCCATGGCGGTAGGTTTAAGCCTGGTACTGCTGGAAACCCTGAACGATGTAGGCGCATCGGAATTTCTCGGTATCCAGACCATGACCATCTCCATTTATACAACCTGGATTACGCGCTCGAATCTTCAGGGTGCGGCCCAAATTGCAATTGTGATGCTGGCCGTGGTCACGCTGCTCATCTATATGGAACGCTACGCCCGACGCCGTCAGCGCTATGCCATCACCCAACGCATGCATCCCATACAACCCGTGCAACTGCGCGGTATTGCTGCCCTGGTGGCTATGTTGCTGGGCTGGTTTCCCATTATTACCGGGTTTCTGATTCCCTTCTGGTTTCTGGTGAACGAATCGGTCAAACGCCTGTCGTCATTGCAAGCGGTATCAATGGAGCTGCTCAGGGCCACCTACAACACTGTGTCCGTGTCGCTGGCAGCAACAGCGGTCACCATTTGCTGCGGGCTGATCATCGCCTGGTCTGCGCGCCATGCACGCAATGGCACGGCCCGTCTGCTTGCCCGTTGCAGCAGCCTGGGATATGCCATTCCGGGCACCGTCCTGGCGACAGGATTGCTGATTCCCTATTCGTGGTTTGATCAAGTCATTTCAGGCATCATGAGCGCGCTGGCCGGCATTCCACCGCAGTTATATATCATGGGTTCGGCTGCCGGCATTGTCTGTGCCTATACCCTTCGCTTCATGGCCATTTCGGTTGGCAGCATTGAGTCGGGCCTGAGCCGGATTCCGCCATCGCTGGAACAAGCATCGCGCAGTCTGGGGCATACCGCCTTTCGCAGCTTCCTGCGCGTACACTTTCCGTTATTGCGTCCGGCGCTGGGTGCAGCGGCATTGCTGATTTTTGTCGATGCCATGAAAGAATTGTCCGCCACCCTGCTGCTGCGCCCGCTCAATTTTGAAACCCTGTCGACCTGGCTTTACGCCGAAGCGGCGCGTGGCACCTACGACGAGGGGGCAATCGCCGCCCTGATTATTGTATTTGCCGGGCTGATCCCGGTGATCCTGCTGGCCCGCACCCAATTGAAGGCAAACTACTGATGCACGCCCCCCCCACTTTGCAAATCAACGATATCCGACTGGGCTATAAACATGATCACCAGATGAAGGTCGTTGTCGACGGCTACACCATGCAAGTGCCTGCGGGAGAAATCGTGTGCCTGCTGGGCCCGTCCGGCTGCGGTAAAACCACGATCCTGCGCGCCATTGCCGGATTCGAGCCGGTGTACGCGGGACAGATTCTGCTGGAGGGCCAGGTCATCGCCGAACCCGGTCGCATGATCGAACCGGAACATCGCCGCATTGGCATGATGTTCCAGGATTATGCCCTGTTCCCGCACCTGACCATTGAACAGAATGTCGCGTTCGGGCTGCGCAGGCAAAGCCATCAA
The DNA here is from genome assembly GCA_035304425.1 of Advenella sp. Taxonomy (GTDB): domain Bacteria; phylum Pseudomonadota; class Gammaproteobacteria; order Burkholderiales; family Burkholderiaceae_B; genus Advenella. The sequence goes on along the minus strand of DATGQC010000131.1, from coordinate 6,929 downwards.
GCGCGCAGACAGCGGGTTGACGAGTTGCTGGAACTGGTGCGCCTGTCGGAACTGCGTGACCGCTATCCTCACGAACTATCCGGTGGCCAGCAACAGCGCATTGCGTTAGTGCGCTCGCTGGCGCCCTCGCCCAAACTGTTGCTTCTGGACGAGGCCTTCTCCAATCTGGACACGGAAATTCGCCGGCAACTTGTTGTAGAAGTGCGCAGCATTCTGAAACACAGCGGCATCAGCGCCATTCTGGTGACCCACAATCTGGAAGAAGCCGAAGCCATTGCCGACCATATCGGCACGATGAAAGACGGCAAGCTGCAAGCCTGGCGTCGCATGAACAGAACACCAGGCGATCATTGATCGGCAGATCGCCTGGTGGCGATGAGTATATCAATACTGCATCAACAGGGGATCGGCAACCGCTGCGGTAGCCCTGCCCTGCAGCGGTTGCCCATCGTTATTGCGGGAACATCGAGTCTGCGATCAGAGGTGCTCTATCCCCAGCTCCTTGAGCTTGCGCGTCACCGTGTTACGGCCAATGCCCAGCCGGGCGGCAGCATCTATGCGTCGCCCCCGGCAATTTTCCAATGTCGTGGTAAGCACGATTCGCTCGAACTCCTGCGTCAGATGCGCCATGATGTCCTTCTCATCGCTTTGCAGACGTTGCTGAACCTCGCGCTCCAGTTTGTCCAGCCAGTTTTGCTGCTTGTGCTCGCCCCCTGGCAATGGCGTATGAGATACGTGGCTTGCCGATGCGGGCGTCGGCGCCGAAGGCCAATGCGCGCCCGTATCCGCAACGCCGCCTGCCGACGGCATGCCGTCCGAGGCGCGCTCGGTTCCGGGCGAAAAGCTCAGGCTGGCCATCAGTTCAGGCGGCAGATCGTTTTTATCAATCCGCTGAGCTGGCGACATCACCGTGAGCCAATGACAAAAGTTCTCGAGCTGACGCACATTGCCGGGAAAATCGAACTGCTGGAGAATATCCAACGCTTCCGGACTCAGTTGCTTGGGCGCCACGCCCAGACTGCTGGCGGCGACCTTGAGAAAATGCGCTGCCAACTGACCGATATCTTCCCGGCGTTCGCGCAATGGCGGCACCCGCAAGCGGATGACGTTCAGGCGATGAAACAGATCTTCACGAAACGTGCCCTGCTCAACACGTACCTCCAGCGGCTGGTGCGTTGCGGCAATAATACGCACATCCACGCTCACCGGCTGCGAACCGCCAATTCGGTAGAAATTGCCTTCGGCCAGGACCCGCAGAAGGCGGGTTTGCAGTTCCAGCGGCATGTCGCCGATCTCATCCAGAAATAGCGTTCCGCCGTTGGCCTCTTCAAAACGGCCGCGGCGTTGTGCACTGGCGCCGGTAAACGAACCACGCTCATGTCCGAACAGTTCGGCCTCCAGCAAATCACGAGGAATGGCCGCCGCATTCAGCGCCACAAAAGGCTTGCCAGCCCGTGTGCCATGTTTGTGCACGGCGCGGGCAATCAATTCCTTGCCAGTGCCCGACTCGCCCGTGATCAGCACGGTGACCTTGGATGGCGCCAGGCGGCCGATCGCCCTGAAAATCTCCTGCATCTGCCTGGAGGACGATTGAGTCATCATTTTGTCGTAATCGGCGGCTGGCGGCGCCAAGGCGGTTTGTGCCGGACCATGCGCCGCGTTTTCACGGCCATGTTCGTATGCGCGTTCGATCAGCGCTACCGCTTCATTCACATCAAACGGCTTGACCAGATAATCAAACGCGCCCTCATGAAAGGCCGTTACCGTACTGTCCAGATCGGTATAGGCGGTCATCACGATAACCGGCAGATCGGCCGCCCGCTGTTTAATCGCCTTGAGCAGATCAATGCCCGACACATCCGGCATGCGGATATCCGTCACCAGCACATCGGGACGTCCCGTTTGCAATGCCGCCAGAACGTCTCTGGCCCGTTCAAAACAGGTTGGCGCCATCCCGGCACGCTGCAATGCCTTGTCCAGCACCCATCGAATGGCCTGATCATCGTCGACAATCCAGATTGTTTTCATACTTGCTCCAACGGTAACAACATTCTGAACTCGGTATGGCCCGGTTCTGAATCAAATTCGATAAGTCCGCCATGCTGATGCACCAGCTCCTGAGCCAGGCTCAGCCCCAGGCCCGTGCCTTCTGCTCGACCGGTCACCAGAGGGTGGAATATCCGGTCTTTCAATTGTTTTGGCACGCCTGCGCCGTTATCCACAACAGAGACCACCGCTACCAGGCGGTGCACCTTATTGAGCAGATAAAATTTATTCAATATGCGAGTGCGCAGCGTCAGCAAGGGTCCGGCGTGTTCCTGGTCATTGCCGGCGCGCTGAGCGAACCCGTTGCCGTCGTCAGCCTCGTGCCCGCTGCCGGGCGGCGGATGCGACATGGTGTCGCCAAGCAGCGACTGCGCCGCATTACGGGCCAGATTCAGGTATGCCTGCACCAGCTTGGCCATATCGGCCTTCATGTCCGGTACCGAGGCATCGTAATCTTTCACAATCGTGATGCGATCTTGATACTCCGCCTTGATCAGTGCATGCACCCGCTCACACACCTCGTGGATATTGATCACCGATAAGGACAACTGCGACTGGCTCGGGCGGATCAGGCGGTCCACCAGGCCTTGCAGGCGATCGGCCTCGTCAATAATGACCTGGGTGTATTCCTTGAGCGCCGGGTCCTGCAGCTCCATTTCCAGTAACTGGGCTGCGCCGCGCAAGCCCCCCAGTGGATTTTTGACTTCATGCGCCAGATTGCGAAAGGTGTCCTTGTAGATCTCGATTTCCTGAAACAGCCTTTCATTGCGCTCGGCCAGTGCATGCTGTTCAAATTCGCGTATTTCAATCAATATGCGCCACGGCATTGCCTCCAGGCGGGTCAGCGTCACATTGGCGGGCACGTTTTCCAGCGCCTTGCGCAGGGTGAGCGTCAGGCGCACGCTCGACAGCTTTCTGGCCGATACATAGTCAAGCGCCTTGTTGAAAGCGTCGGCATCAGTAAACAAATCGACAGCAGCAGATCTTTCCAGGGATTTGAGCGATCGCTCAAGCAGGTCCTGCGCGGCGCTATTGATGTGCATAAGACGGCCATCGTCATCCACCAGCAAAACAGATGTGGCAAGAAGATCGTATGCGTCTGTGAGTTTCGTTGCCATTGGGAGTCCTGAAGTATCCACGCTGCACAAAGCGAGGTGATTGACGAAGCGTCATCCTTCCGGCCCGAAGCGGCCATGCATGCCGGATTCAGCCTCGAGTGGGCAGATGCCGGTCTGCCATGGGGAAACAAACGGGCCGGATGGCAAACGCCATCCCCTTTTCAGGTATACCAGGCCCGTATGCAGCAATTACACCGAATAGTACAAGTCGTATTCGACCGGGTGAGGCGTCATGCGAAGGCGAGTCACTTCCTGCATCTTCAATTCAATGTAGGCATCCAGCATATCATTGCTGAATACGCCACCGCGTGTCAGGAACTCGCGATCGCCATCCAGTGCTGCCAGCGCCTCTTCCAGCGAAGCGGCGACGGTCGGGATTTTCTTGTCTTCTTCTGGTGGCAGGTCGTACAGATTTTTATCTGCCGGATCGCCTGGATGAATCTTGTTCTGCACACCGTCCAGGCCGGCCATCATCAATGCAGAGAACGCCAGGTACGGATTGGCCAGCGGATCGGGAAAGCGTGCTTCGATACGACGGCCTTTCGGATTGCCGACGTAAGGAATACGAATGGAGGCTGAACGGTTACGGGCAGAATAAGCCAGCTTGACCGGCGCTTCATAATGCGGCACCAGACGCTTGTATGAATTAGTCCCCGGATTGGTGATCGCATTGAGCGCACGGGCATGCTTGATAATACCGCCTATATAGAACAAGGCGAACTCTGACAGACCAGCGTAACCGTTACCGGCGAACAGGTTCTGGCCATCCTTCCAGATCGACTGGTGAACGTGCATGCCTGACCCGTTATCGCCGAACAGGGGCTTCGGCATGAAGGTTGCGGTTTTGCCATACATGTGCGCGACGTTATGCACGGTATATTTCAGAATTTGGTTCCAGTCTGCACGTTGAACCAGTGTCGAGAACTGGGTGCCGATTTCCAGCTGACCGGCGCCGGCCACTTCATGGTGGTGAATTTCGACCGGCACACCCTGCTCTTCCAGAATCAGGCTCATTTCAGAGCGCAGATCGGCAAAAGAATCAACCGGTGAAACAGGTACATAACCGCCCTTGACGCGTGGGCGGTGCCCCAGATTGCCTGACTCCGACTCTGTGCCGGATGACCATGGCGCTTCATCGGATTTGATCTTGAACGAACATCCCGACATATCGTCGGTCCAGGTGATGCCGTCAAACACAAAAAATTCCGGCTCCGGACCGAAGTAAGCGGTATCGCCCAGGCCGCTGGATTTAAGGTAGGCTTCAGCACGCTTGGCCAGCGAGCGCGGATCACGATCGTATCCTTTCAAATCCGATGGCTCGACCACATCACAAGTCATGATCAGTGTGGGCTCTTCACGGAATGGGTCCAGACGCGCAGATTTGGCATCTGGAATCAGCAGCATATCAGAGGCCTCAATGCCTTTCCAGCCGGCAATGGACGAACCATCAAAAGCCTGACCGGATTCGAATTTGTCTTCGTCCAGCAGTTTGGACGGAATGGTCATATGGTGTTCTTTACCAACCGTATCCGTAAAGCGGAAATCGACAAATGTCACTTCGCGATCGCCAATCAGCTTTAGAACGTCTTGAGGGGTTGTCATACTATCTCCATGAGTAATGTCCAATGACGAGGCCTGAGCCGGCCGTATGCTGTACTAAAAAGCAATTATCATGCCAACTGTTGATGACCGGATCCGTGGCAAATTCGGAACGAATGCGCACTATTTTAGTGCCTGATGGCACATGACATGCACTTTATTGGTGCCTTGTGGCAAAAACGCACCAACAGCGCACGGGTTTTGCCGGCAGCGCAAAAAACAAGCAATTGTCATGCGACGCGTTTAAATACGCCTTCAGGACGTTTTCTGCGCGGGCAAAAACATCGCCTGCAGATCGTTCAGGAAGGCCTGGCCCCGCTCGGTGGGCCGTATGGTCGTCGGATCGGCCTGAAGCAAGCCACGCTCTACCGCCTTGCGAATGGTCGGCGCCACAGACAGCAAGGAAAGACTGGTTCGTTCCTCAAACAGCGTCGCGGGCACCCCATGGACCAGTCGCAGTGCATTGAGCATGAACTCGAAGGGCAACTCGGCCACGGCCAGGGTATGCTCATGCATGATCCTGCCGGCGCCGTCAGCCTCTAGCGCGCGATCCATCCAGGTCTGCGGATTCTTGACATTGGCCCGCCGGATAATGCGGTCCTGAAACGACAGCTTGCCATGCGCGCCCGGCCCGATCCCGATATAGTCGCCAAACTCCCAGTAATTGAGATTGTGGCGTGCACGGCAACCCGCGCGCGCATAGGCAGAGATTTCATAATGCTCGAAACCGGCCTCGCGCGTCTGCTCAAAAAGCATATCCTGGATATCGGCGGCGCTATCTTCATCGGGCAGACCTTTGGGAGGGAACTTGGCAAAAACCGTATTTGGCTCCATGGTCAGATGATAGAGCGACAGATGCTGCGTACCAAATGCCAGCGCACGCTGCACATCGGCGCGCGCTTTGGCAACCGTCTGTCCCGGCAATGCATACATCAGATCGATATTGACCTGAGGCACCGCGTTCATGGCCAGTTCGATGGCTTTTTCGGCCTGATGGGCATTGTGAATACGCCCCAACTGCTGCAACGCATTGTCGTCGAAACTTTGTACGCCCAGGGAAAAGCGGTTGACGCCAGCCGCCGCATAATGCGCGAACCGGTCTGCCTCGGCCGTTCCCGGATTGGCTTCCATGGTAATTTCCGCAGAGGGCACCAATGGCAGATAAGATCGCACCATGGCCAGCATCTGCTCGATCGCTTCGCCAGACAGCAGACTGGGCGTGCCGCCCCCGATAAACACAGTGTATACCGAGCGGCCCCACACCAGTGGCAACGTCTCTTCCAGGTCGCGACGCAGCGCCGCCAGGAAACGTGCTTCGGGGATGTCCTGTTTTTTCTCATGAGAGTTGAAATCACAATAGGGACATTTGCGTACGCACCACGGCACGTGGATATATAAAGACAAGGGCGGCAGGCCGGTGCTGAAATTGATTGCCGGCTTCAGTCGCTGCACGGGGACGATATTCTCAATCACGCGGCCCCCAGATCCGCCAGAAGCCGCTTAAGCGCCATGGCGCGATGACTCACACTGTTCTTGACCTGAGGATCGAGCTGGGCAGCTGTTTTCCCCAACTCAGGGAGATAAAAATAGGGATCATAGCCAAATCCATGTTCGCCGGCAGCCTGCAAGGCAATCTCACCGTGCCAGGTACCCTGAGCGATCACAGGACAGGGATCATTCTCGGCGCGCACGAAAACCAGCACGGCAATGTAGGCCGCACGACGGTTTTCATGACGCTGCAGTTCCAGCAACAAGCGGCGGTTGTTGGCCGCATCAGATTTTTCTTCGCCAAATAGCGTGGCATAGCGCGCTGATAGTACGCCAGGGGCACCGCCCAGGGCCTGGACCGCCAGGCCGGAATCGTCGGCCAGCGCCGGCAGACCGGTGTGATGACTGGCATGGCGCGCCTTGGCCAGCGCATTTTCGACAAAAGTATGAAAAGGCTCGGGCGCCTCGGACACGTTCAGTTCATGTTGGGGAATGAGCCGCATGCCCAATGGTGCAAATAGTGCGCTGAACTCACGCAGCTTCCCCTTGTTTCCAGAAGCCAGTACGACATCCATGGTGTTTCTCTATCCTTCAATTACATATTTGAATCATTCACTGCGCAAGCACCGCGCAGGTGCACAGCCTTTATGCTGGCCATGCAGACTGCTGTTCGCGAAG
>DATGQC010000130.1:0-11562 GCA_035304425.1 Advenella sp. | reverse complement strand
CTGCGCAAGGAAAAAGTGCTGGGGCCGGGCCTGTCCTCCTTCCTTGTTTTCAAAATAGCCAAACCCGGCGAATATCCGTTTTTTGACGACTTCCACCAATCCGTAAAAGGTACGCTGGTGGTCAAGCCTGCCCAATAGTTCAACAAGTTCAACATTCGCTCATAAGGAATCAAATTGGATCAAGTGGCATTCATTGTCTGGCGTGAAAGCGTTGAAGCCTTGCTGGTGGTGGGAATTCTATACACCTGGTTGCGCGCGTCTGCCGACGGACGGCGCGGCCTGCCCTGGCTGTGGGGCGGCGTGGCTGCGGGGCTGATGCTTGCCGTCGCGCTGGCGTTGGTGTTCATGGGGGTCTCCACCTGGCTGTCCGATACGGGACAGGAGTGGTTCCAGGCCATCATGGCGCTGCTTGCCTGCGGGCTGGTGGTGCAAATGGTGTTGTGGATGAAAAAACATGGCCGGCGTCTGAAAAGCGATCTGGTCAGCGGTGCCGCGGTCAATGTGCGGCGCAATAGCTGGTGGGGGTTGTTGATTCTGGTCATGATCGCCGTGGCCCGGGAAGGCAGTGAAACGGTTGTCTTTCTGTGGGGCACCGTATTGGCCGGTGCTCAGCAGGATCAGGGTCTGGCCCTGGCGGCAGCCGGTGTCGGCGGATTCCTGCTGGCGCTGCTTACATTCTATATTTTGCAGTTGGGAGGCAAAGTCATTACATGGCGTCGCTTCTTTCAAATCACTGAAACTCTGTTGCTGTTGCTGGCTGGTTCCCTGCTCATGAACGGCATGGATCACCTGATCTCGCTTGACGCCGTTCCAACGCTGGTAGATCCCCTGTGGGACACCAGTACGCTACTGGACGACAGCAGTGGCGTTGGCAAAGTCCTGGCCGATTTTGCCGGTTACCGGGCCATGCCGTCGCTCACGCATGTGATGATTTTTGCCCTGTACTGGCTGCTCATTGCATTGCTATATCGCTGGCTTCGTCCTGCGGTAGCGCCTGCAATGGTTTCATCGCATGGCTGACGCCTGCGGCCATGGCGTCTGCATGTGTTGCTAAAATTTCAGGCGTCCCGGATCAGTTGACCAGGGCGTCTGGTCATTCTTCTTCTGCCCACTTGAGTGGGTTCGCTCTTCAAGGGTTTGCGCCATGAGCGCCATGTTTCAATCGTTTGCCTATCGGCTATCGACATTCCTGCGAGATCATAAAAAGCTGCTTCGCAATATGCAGTGGTGCGTGGTCGCCGTTTACTTCTTTCTTATTCTTGTTCCCGCTGCACTGCCGCTGCCTGGCAACACAGCGCACATTTTTTCCAATCTGACTGTTTTTGCCCAGTTTGCCTTTTGGGGCATCTGGTGGCCCTTTGTGCTGGTCTCCATGCCCCTGATGGGGCGGGCATGGTGCGGGTGGTTCTGTCCTGAAGGCATGCTCAGCGAGTGGGCCAGCGAGCATGGTCGGGGGCGGGCCATTCCTAAATGGATGCGCTGGGGCGGCTGGCCATTTGTCGCTTTTGCCCTCACCACTATTTATGGCCAGCTGGTCAGCGTCTATCAATACCCCTGGGCGGTGCTTGCCGTGCTGGGCGGTTCGACGGCGGCGGCGATGGTCGTTGGCTTTTTGTATGGTCGTAACAAGCGCGTCTGGTGCAAGTATCTGTGCCCGGTCAACGGCGTATTCCAGTTGTTGGCCAAACTGGCGCCCTGGCATTACAAAGTCAGTGAAGACGCCTGGCGTCACCCGGTTCGTCGCATCGAGAGAATCAATTGCGCGCCCCTGGTACCCCTGCGGCATATGCAGGGCGCCAGCGATTGTCATATGTGCGGACGTTGCGCCGATTATCGCGGTGCGATTGCGCTCACTCCCCGCTCACCCGAAGAGGAAATCGTAGAGGTGGCGCAAACCGGCGGCTGGCAGACAGCCCTGATCGTATGGGGCCTGATGGGTATTGCCGTGGGCGCCTTCCTGTGGAGCGCCAGTCCCTGGTTTGTCAGCCTGAAGCAGGCCATGGCGGAATGGCTGGTCAATCGTGATGTTTTCTGGCCGCTGGAGCAGAACGCGCCCTGGTTCATTCTGACTCACTATCCGGAAGTGAATGATGTTTTCAGCTGGCTCGACGGCTTTACCATTGTGCTGTTCATCTTTGGTACCGCGCTGGTGACCGGCGGGGCGTTGTGGTTGAGCCTGCAGTGCATACAGAAAGTGGTGGGCGCAACATTGATCGATGCCGTCGATACCGTTGCGCAGGCGCTGATCCCGGCAGCCGGGGTCGGTGTTTTCCTGGGACTGTCCGCGACTACGATTACGTTGTTGCGCAATGACGGCATTGCGACCGGCTGGGCGGGACCGGCACGCCTGACATTATTGTTTCTTTCCCTGCTATGGTCATTGCGTCTGGCCTGGAAAATTCTGCAACGACATCAGGTGCCGCTGCGGCAGCGCCTCACCTGTATGCTGTTATTGATGGCGGGTCTGGCGCCGTTTACCCATGCCTGGCTATTGTTCTTTGTGATCTGGTAAAAGGCGTGGCGAGCGGGTGCGAGGTATGTTGCGCTGTCGCCGCTACAGGCGCCCGTTTACGCGTATCAGGCGCAGGCAGGCGTATCCGGTCAGGCGCAACAGAACCGGCAGCATAAAATCAGCATGAGACACCCGGTATGCATGATCAGACAGATACAGCCCGGATTTAAATTGAGCAGATATCAACCACCGGATCACCTGGTCAGCGCCGCAGAGGCGGCGAGCATAAGCGCGACGCCTTATCGTGCGCTATGCATTGTTCGGGCGGCCACGCTGTTCTGCAGCATCCTTTAATGCCCCTTCGTACTTGACACAGATGACGAGCGCGAGGCAGTTTGCTACTATGTGATGCTCGTAGATATTCTCACGTTCGTTCATGAAAGAAACTCCTTCCGATTGGCTGGCTCTGGCCGGTCTGCAGCTTTCTCCCTTTGTCACATTAATCGTCACCCTCGGGGTCATGCTGTTATTGCTGGCATTGTTGCATGGTGTTCTGCATTATGGCGTACTGCGCATGTTGCGAGGCAGAATGCGCAACGATCGTTTTCTTTTCATCAAGCTCATTGGTCATTCATCCCTGTTTCGCTATGCTGCCATGCTGGTGCAGGGGCTGGCGCTTGGTTTGCTTACGCGCCTGTGGGTCCCGCCCGGCTCTGTTCATGAAGGCCTGCTTGGGTTCTCGCGTATCTGGATGCTGGTCTATACCATTCTGGCGTTTTTTGCGTTCCTGGATCTCGTGCTGGACTGGTGCTTTCGCAAGCAGGTCGCGGTTCAGTTTCCGCTCAAGGGCATCGTCCAAAGCCTGAAAATCATTGCCTCCATTGCCGGGGTGATTTTCATTGTCTCGGTCCTGATCGGCCAGTCCCCGGTTATCCTGATCAGCGGCCTGGGCGCCATGACTGCCGTGCTCATGCTTATTTTCAAGGATCCGATCCTGGGTCTGGTGGCCGGCATCCAGTTGTCCGCCAATAATATGCTCAGCATCGGCGACTGGCTGGAAATGCCCAAATATAATGCCGACGGGGCAGTCATCGACATCGGCCTGACAACAGTCAAGGTGCGCAATTGGGACAATACGGTAACCACCATTCCCACCTATTCGCTGATTTCCGATTCATTCAAGAACTGGCGGGCCATGTCAGAATCCGGCGGCCGTCGTATCAAGCGCGCCATCCATATCGATGTCAACAGCATCAAGTTCATTACTGAGCGCCAAATGCAGCGCCTGACCAAAAGCCGGCTGCTGTCTCAATATATTCTGGATAAATCCCGGGAAGTAGAAGACTACAATCAGTCCCGCAGCGAAGACCTGTCGTCCGCGCTCAACGGTCGACGGCTTACCAATATCGGGACCTTTCGGGCGTATCTGGAAGTCTATCTGCGTAACCATCCGCATATTCATCGTAATATGACCCTGCTGGTGCGCCAGCTGGCGCCCGAGACGACCGGCGTCCCCATTGAAATCTATGCCTTTACGTCGACGGTGGTCTGGGCAGAGTACGAACGGATCCAGTCCGATCTGTTCGACCATATCTTTGCTGTGGTCAGCGAGTTTGAATTGCGTGTCTTCCAGGAACCGAGCGGGTATGATATGGCAGCGCTTAAACCGGGCATTGCCGGTGATAAGACGATCAATACCCATATCAATAACGACAGCAACACAAGCGGTAGCGCTGGTGTTGCACAACCCGATTCGTAAAGGAGATGTCATGGTCCCAACCCCTCGTGAGCTGGCGCTGCAGTTGCAGCAGCAGTTTGATAACCGCGTGCATTTTTCCCCGTTGCTGGCAGCAGGCCGGCCCTTGACTCTGGAGCAGGCGTATGCGGTTCAGGCGCAGCTGCTGCAGATTCGCATGGCGCGTCACAATGCCCGGCGGGCGGGGTTGAAAATCGCCTTGAATGCCCCGGCCGCCTGGAGCAAGCATGGCTTGACCGAACCGGTTTATGGCGAGTTGCTGGACGTCTCGTTGTTGTCTTCCGATGCCGTCCTGTCCATGCGTGACTACACCCACATGAAATTCGAGTTTGAGGTGGCCGTGCGCATCGGCAGGGAACTGTCTGGCGACGATTTAGACAGCGTGCAAGCGGCCGCTGACTGGATCGATGCCGTCGCGCCGGCGGTCGAGGTGCTTGATGATCGCTGCCCGGAAAAAACGCCGCCCGATGCCCAGACGCTGGTGGCATGCAATGTCAATAACACGTCCGTTATTCTGGGTCAGTGGCAATCGGCCGTGTCTGAGTTTGACCGGGACATCACCATCACCGCGCATGGCGCTGTGATCGAGCAGGGAAACGTGGCAGAGATTGTCAACCCGCTTGAGTCTGTATATTGGCTGGCCAAGGTCATGGCCAGGCAAAAGCGCAGCATTCCTGCGGGCGCGGTGCTTATCACCGGCAATCTGATGACGGTGCGATTCCCCAGCGCAGGCGACCAGTTTACGTTTGAACTGGAAGGGTTGGGGTCGGTATCGTTTCGCTGTGAGCCATGACGACATCTGCGGCGCCGGCATGAACGACCGGCAATAGCCGGTTGCTGCGGGCAAGCCGCGCTGGCAGTGGGCAGTGGCTCCGAACGCGCACTTACTGGCCAGACCAGGCAGATTTGCACACGCGAGGCGGGACGCTGCTTCACCGCTGGATGCTGCGCGCTGACGCCCCTGAATCGTTTGATTCAGGGCGCGAATATTATGCTTTTTTGGCGCTCTTGGACTATTCAATTTGTTTGGTTTGCTCCAAAATGGCCGTAATTTTTTCGCTTTGTCGTACTGTCAGTCTTGTCGATGAATTTCAAAGATTTTGTCAATGGGCTATCGGCGCCATTCAGACTGAGTTCGGTCATGGCGGATACAGATATTAACCTGCCACGGTTCAATCAAGTTCTGCCGCAAGTGTTGCCCAATGCCCAACTGCGTTCTGCAACGCAATCGGCAGTTCCTTTTCGTGTCAATTTGTCTGCGTTTGCGTTGACCGCCAGGGCCAGCGTGGTCATGCTACAGGCAACCCGTGCCGAACTCGTATTGGCGTCGTCAGCGCTCACATCTGTTGCCAGCAAGGGTCAACAGTGGTTTCTTTTATACGCATGGGAGGCGGCAGAGTTTACCAACACGACCATCAGCTGCGCACTGCAGGCAGGCGACCTGCTGCTGGTTCACAGTAGCAATTCGGCCAGCCTGTGTCCGCGTATCAATCTTAACTGTACAATCATTGCCCTGCAGGAACCTTGTGTCGGTCACTGGCAATCGTTATTTGGGCGGGCACGTAACCAGCACTTTCGCGCAGAGAGCGGCTGGGCGCGATTGCTGTCGGTCTATTTGCGTGAACTGAATGAGCCGTTCATGGAACGGATTGCCACCATACCGTCAGATCAGGCTGTCTGTTTGGAGACCGTGCTCTCATTGGCCGTCATGATGATAGGGCAGCAGATAAACCACGGCCTGGCGGGCCGGGGACCCGATAGGCAACGCCAGGCCCGGCATAAACTGTACACCGACATTACGTTGTGGCTCTACTTTAATTTCGGGGAAGTAAGCCTGACCGGGAAAAAGGTGGCGCGAGAATTTCATATTTCGGTGCGCACGCTGCACAAGCTGTTTCGAGAATTCAATGATTCGGCGTCATTCGCGCATTATCTGAACGATATTCGCATGCGTAACGCCAGAAACATGTTGCGCGATTCCTTGCTAGGGCACCTTAACGTTGGCGATATCGGCTGGCTTTGCGGGTTTGCCGATCCTGCGCATTTTGGCAAGGTTTTCAAAAAGCATCATTCGATCACGCCCGGGCAAATGCGCGATATGGCGCATGGCAATGATGAACCCCTGACATCATGTTAAGTGCTGCTATCATCGACAGCAGCACAATCCCGCCCATTACGCCGTTGCGCCCAATACGGCTCATTCTGCACTGTTGCTGCGCGGGGTTCGCCGCAGCCCGTTTTCGGTTTGAACCATGCTCGTGCAAGTCATGACTGTATCCCGATACTCTCATGCTCAACGCTTGCCGGGCATGATTGGATTCTGCGACGGCTTGTCCTGCTACCGTTCAGCGACTTAATCAAGCGTGATGTTCTCGCGCTGGATGACTTCAGCCAACTGCCTGGTCTCGCTTGCGATACGCGTTGCGAAATCCCTGGGATTGGTCATGACAATGGTGCCCTGGGCGCTTAGCGCTGTATTGGCTGCCGGCGCAGACATGGCCTGCCTGGCGTGTTCGTACAATTTTTCAACGATGCCGGCAGGCGTTCCGGCGGGCGCCAGCAAACCCAGCCAAAACGTCACATCAATATTCGGAAAGCCGGCTTCGGCCATCGTGGGAACATCGGGCATCTGGGAAATGCGTTGTTTGGGCGTTACCGCGAGCGCCTTGAGTTTTCCTGCACGAATATGCGGAATACTGGCCAAGGTGTCGAACGACGTATCCACCTCGCCCGCCATCACTGCCATGCTTGCCTGCGATGCGGCCTTGTAGGGAACATGGGTGGCCTTGAATCCGGCGTCATTGCTTAACATTGCATATGCCAGGTGCGCAAGATTGCCCACCCCGCCCGATCCGTAACTGAGCTCAGACGGATGATTCCTGGCAAACGCAACCAGGTCTTTGACGGAGTTGATGGCGTGCTGCTTCGCCCAGTCAGCATTCACGTTCAGGACAAACGGCGCATCCAGCACCAGCGAGACTGGCGCAAAATCGGTCGCCTTGTATGGAGAACGCTTGTAAATTAACGGATTGCCGGTAATGCTGCTGCTGTTGGTCGCCAGCAGGGTATAGCCGTCGGGCGCCGACCGGGCGACGTCAGTTGCACCAATGGAGCCGTTGGCTCCGCCTTTGTTTTCAACAATCACCGATTGTCCCAGGGATTTGGCAAGACTGTCGGCGAGCAGGCGGGCCATTGCGTCGGTAATGGATCCTGCTGGAAATGGAACGACAATGCGAATCAGCTTGGCAGGCCACGGTTTATCCTGTGCAAATGCCAGGGTGGAACCCAGCCCCAACGCTGATGCGCCGGCAACACTTGCGGTGGCAGCCAGAAAATCTCTACGCGTTCTGAATATAGTCATGTTATGTCTCCGAAAAATTTGACGAACAAAAAGTTCAATTTGCGATATCTATTGATCGCTTTGTACAACGCTGGCAAGCCAGCCAGGCGGGATCAGAAGGAACAACCACCCGATATGGCTTGCAAGATACGTTCTGTGTTCGCTAGGCCGTCTTCATGGTTGCTGTGGTCCCGGTGATGCCGCCATCCTCAAGCGCGCGCTGTTGTTCCTGCGTCATTCCCAGTACCCGGGAGAAGACCTCCCTGCTGTGCTCGCCCAGCGTGGGGGCCGGACATACGATCTGCGTCGCTGCGTCCGTCTCTCTGAACCAGGGTGTCGTCGCCAGATAGTCGCCAAGATAGGCACGCGTGATCTTCTGGAAGAAGCCCCGGTGGTTGAAGTGCGGATCATCCAGCATATCCCAGACCGGCTTAACGACGCCCGCAGCAATGCCGGCGGTTTGCAGTTCTCGCATGGCACTGTCCGCAGAGCGCTGCTTGGACCACGCACCAATGTGAGCGTCGATGTGTTGCTGTCGCGAACGACGGCCCTGCGCCTGGCTCAACGACGCATCGGCGCCCAGGTGGCCGGCGCCAATCACGTTCACCAGGGTCTTCCACTGTGCATCGGTGGTGACGCTTAGCACCAGCCATTGGTCATTGCCCGCACATTGGTATACACCATGAGGAGCAAAGAGGGGATGTGCGTTGCCGTTTCTCGGCGTGGTTTTCCCGCAAACCGACTGCTCTACGATGAAGGGGGCGGCCATTGCAAGCATGCATTCGACCTGTGAGAGATTGACGTGTCGGCCTTTTCCGGTGCGCGCTTGCACCAGGAGCGAGAGGAGGGCGGCGGCCCCGGCGTTCCAGCCGCCAATAGGGTCGCCATAGGCGTAGGAAGTCAGTGATGGTGGATTCTGTGGAAACCCGGTGTGATGCGGTAATCCGCTAGCCTGCTCAAGCGTACCGCCGTAAGCCCGGGTGGCGCTCCACGCGTTACCCGCGCCAAACGCTGGCATGGACACCATCACCAGCCGCTCATTTACCCCGGACAAGGTTGCGTAATCCAGCCCCAGTTTGGGCAGCACCTCTGTTGAATAGTTTTCAATGACGATGTCGGCCGTTTTTACCAAATCGAGCAAAACAGCACGCCCTTCCTGGCGCGTCAGATCCAGGGTAATGCCAAGCTTGTTCCGGTTCATCAGGGCGAAGTTCGCGTTTTTCTCGTACAGTCGCTCGCTGTAGAACGCCTCGTTATAATGTGTTCCTCGCCACCAATCAGGATACAGCGTGCCTTCCACTTTGATGACTTCGGCGCCAAAGTCTGCCAGGGTTCGCGCTGCCAGGGGGCCGGCCCACCCCATGGTCAAATCAATCACACGAATCTTGCGAAGCGCGGGCAGCCCTACTTTCGCGGGACGGCGGTGTGCTCTCGAAACCAGGGCTGCGTCGGTGCGATAGAACCGGTTGTCTGCGCCCTTTAACGGCGCCGCGCCACCGGGCAAGGGTCCGGCATCGCCAAGCGGAAACGGCACCACCACACCTTCAAACTGGCTGTCTGCGGCCGTCACAGGCACAAACGCACCACGCTCGCGATGAACTTGCTGCGCCAGCAGCTCTGCCATTGTGGGCACGAGAACAGCCGGAAATTTTGCCTTGCCCAGATCCTCAAACCATTCCCTGGCGGTCCTGGTAAGCAACGCCGGAGCCAGGAACTCGTCAATTTCGTCCGCGTGTTTTATGCGCGTCGGGCCGTTCATGAACCGGGGGTCGTCGGCGTGCTCGGGATGGCCCACTGCTGCGCACAGCGCCGCCCATTGCGGGCCTGTGTGCGCAAAGATGCCGATCCAGCCTTCCCTGGTCCGGTATATGCCACCGGGGTGCGTCGTGCAAAACCGGTTGACACCCAATCGCGCCTTGGGGTGACGCTCGTCTTGCACCATGCCTGCCTCCATCTCTACCACAGAGAAGGCGATCTCGTGGATACTGAGCACATATCGACGGCTGCCGTCTGCCGCGCCAAGCAGGGCGGCGGTCGCGCTTGAAAACGCAGCAATACCCCCGACAATGTCCGTTTGCAGGTCGTGCGGCAGATGGGGCGGTCCGTCTACGGCGCCGCTACCATGAACAGCGCCGGCCAGGGCACGGCACACTGCGCTCGTGCCCACGAATGAACTATACGGACCACTCTGGCCAAACCAGGTCAGGCATACTTCGATCGGCACGTTTTCGCCATGGACGGCTTCGCGTGCCCCATAAACCGGACGTTCCAGAACCTCGATGCCTTCACTGAGGGCCCGGCTGTCGAGCACCACGTCGCAGGTTTTCGCCAGTCGTGCCAGCCATGCCTGTTCCTCGAAACGTTTACTACCCAATGTGACGTTGCGCTTATTTGTGTTGAGCCAGGCGTTCAGCGCACTTTGTGGTTCCTTGGCTGACGCTGTCAGCAGCGGGGGCAGCGTTCGCAGCGCATCGCCGTCCGGATCCTCTACCTTGATGACTTCAGCGCCAAAGTCTGCGAAGAGCTTTCCCGCATAAGCCACTGCCGCGCCACTGCCTATTTCCAGGATACGCAGTCCCGCCAGAGCGAGCGGGCTGCCAGATGCTTGTTTGATCACAATCTGTTCTCTCTGTTAGTGTGCCGTGTTTACCAGGTGTCGACAAAAGAGCGGAGAGGACGGGCCGCACGCAGCGATGCCGAAGCGATGCCTTGACGAATCCATGTCCGCGTCTCGGCCGGGTCGATGACTGCGTCGATTTCAGTGGTGGAGGCAACGTTGATGGCATGGCCGCGCTCGTATGCACGCGCCACCAGCTGCTCGTAAAGCGCTTGCCGTTCTGGTCCTTCCGGTACGTTCTCCAGTTCCTTTTTGAAGCCCAGCCGGATCGAGCCTTCCAACCCCATCGGCCCAAACTCGCCTGTCGGCCAGGACACAGAGCAACTGGCCGAACGAAAACCGCCGCCGGCCATTGCCATTGCACCCAGGCCGTAGCCTTTTCGCAGGGCAATGGCCAGGATGGCGACACGCAGTTTGGCTGCTGTCACGAACATGCGGGATACGTGACGTACCTGGGCCTTCGCCTCTTCATCCGGGCCCACCATGAAGCCGGGCGTATCAATCAGCGAAATGATCGGCAGGCCATGAATATCACAAAGATTCATGAATCGGGCCGCCTTGTCCGCGGCATCAGCGTCGATGGCGCCGCCCAGATGTTGCGGGTTATTGGCGATGATCCCCACCGGCTGTCCTTCAATGCGCGCAAGCGCTGTATGCATGCCGTGTCCGAATCCCGCGCGCAGCATCAGAACACTGCCCACATCGGCGATGCCTTCAATCGCCTTGCGGCTGTCGTAGACACGCAAGCGATTCTCGGGAACCACGTGTCGCAGCGCCAGCGCATCAGGCGCTGACCAGTCCTTCGTTCTACCCTGGAACATCGACAGGTAATGCTTGGCGACCGCGACGGCGTGTGCCTCGTCGTCCACGAGAATGTCGATGACGCCGTTGGCAAATTGCACGCTCGCAGGCCCCACTTCTTCGGGCTTGAAGATGCCCAGACCGCCGCCTTCAATCATCGCCGGGCCGGCCATGCCGATATTGGCGTTTTTGTCGGCGATGATGACGTCGCATACGCCCAGAAATGCCGCGTTGCCTGCAAAGCATCGGCCCGACACGATGCCCAGCAATGGAACCTGACCGCTGAGTTCAGCTAATGCTGCAAATGAAGGCTGATACAACCCGGACACAAATGGGAAGTCCACATCTCCCGGACGGCCACCGCCGCCTTCTGCAAACAACACAAATGGCATCGCGTCGCGGCGTGCGCGCTCTACCAGGCGATCAGTTTTGATGTGATTGCGCTTGCCCTGGGTGCCTGCCAGAACGGTCGCGTCATAGGCCATGACGGCACTTAATGATTGGTCAAAACCGAACTGCGCCCCGTTGATGTTGCCAATGCCCGTAACGATACCGTCAGCAGGCGTGTTTGCAATCAGATCTTCCTTTGTGCGACG
>DATGQC010000129.1:0-8873 GCA_035304425.1 Advenella sp. | reverse complement strand
CACATCGGCCAGTCGGGCCGATTCCTTGAATTGCTCATGCAATTGCACAAAGGCAAGCCGCTCCTGGTCGGTGCAGCGCTTTGCCGACATCCTGCAGACGAGCCGCTCTACTTCCCGGCGCACTTCGAGCAGTTTCAGCTGTTTGCGAATATTAATCTCGGGAATAAACAAGCCGCGCTGAGGCAAAACGATAATCAGGTGCTCGCGCGCCAGACGCTGCACGGCCTCGCGTACCGGCGTACGACCAATTTCCGTCAAGTCGCACAACTGCTGTTCCGAGACAGAACAGCCCGGCTCCAGGACCAGCATGGTAATGGCCTGCTCAAGCTTTTGATAGGCAATATCGGTCAGTTTGACTTTGGGTTGAAGCGAAACGGGTTCCGAAACAAGGTCTTGATTATTCTGTAAATTCGATGCGTTATTTGAGGCCATGATGTCACGAAAAGGTTGACCGGAAAAAAATCGTTTTCTTCCGGCTATTGTGAAAAATCACACACGTGAGTATTATACAACTAATATATTTGTTGCTCACATCATTTCAATCGACTTGGTTTTTCTGTTCATTCATTAACAACAACACTATGGATACATTGATTCACGGCTTTGGCCCCCTCAAAATTATCGCCATACATGGCATACAGGGGACCAACCGCGTCTGGCTGCCGCTGGCAGCCCAACTGGCTCACCAGTGCACCTTTATTTTGCCGAATCTGCCGGGACGAGGCGCCCAGAGGGACTGCTCTGAGCAAGACATGACCCTGGAGTCGTTTGCAAATGTGATTGAAGACACGGTACACAAGTATATCAACGATGGCCAACCTTATTGCCTTGCCGGCTGGAGTATGGGCGTAAGCGTTGCCCTGGCCTTTGTCGGCCAGACGCAGGCCAAACAGCCCGATAAACTGATGTTGCTGTCTGGGGTGCCCGATATCAGCCAGGTCTGCTGGTTTACGCAAGCAACAGAAGCAAGCCTGCTAGACGAAATCCGCGCACGCGAGCAACGCCTGAAATTGCGGGACGCAGCCGACCACCATGCGGTGATGTGGACCTGGCAATCGATCGCCGGCCGTTCCCTGCGCGAACAATGCGCGTTGGTGGATGTGCCCTGCCTGATTATGACGGGCACCCGGGATGAGGATTCTCCCTTGCCGTTGGTATCCCAGTTTCGCGAGCTGCTTGCACACCCCACTTTTCTCACGGTAGAAAATGCAGGCCATTCTATTCTGACGGAGAACACCGCTGCAGTCGCAGCCGGATTTTCCGACTTTCTCAATCTGGAGTAATGCATGACTTTTGACGACCATCTGTTTTTCTGCGCCCCCTCTCGCCTGATCATCAGGGAAGGAGCCAGACATGATCTGCCTGCCCTGCTGGCCAAACTGGGCTATCACAGCGGCATACTCGTGACCGATCGCTATTTCGCAGAACAAACGCCATGGGTCGGCGAATATGTGCAGGCTGCCGGCAAATGCGGGATCAGCACTTACGTCTATAGCGGCGGTGAGCCTGATCCGTCCACCACACTGTGTGACCGGGCGACGCAGCACATTCTGGCCCAGACACAGGGCCAGACGCCCGATCATGTGATCGCCCTGGGCGGCGGCAGCAATATGGATCTGGCCAAGGCGCTCACACTGACGTTGCGCAGCAAAAAACCGGTGGCGCACTACAAGGACGGCATTGGCAACGATGAGCCGCTGCCCTTTATCGCCATGCCGACAACCTCGGGCACGGCCTCGGAAGTCACGCCAGGCGCCATTCTGATCGACCCCGACAACGCAACAAAGATTGCCTTGATGGATAATCGATTACGACCGTTTATTGCACTTGTCGATCCACAGTTCACCTACTCCTGTCCGCCTCGCGTCACCGCCGACGCCGGCATCGACGCGTTGATCCACGCCATGGAATCCTATGTCACCATGGATTCGAACCAGTTTGAGCGCAACAACAATCCGGATCCTGGCTACAGTGGACGCACCCATTTGAGCAAAATGTTCGCTCGCGAATCCATGATGCTTTGCGCCCGCCACCTGCGGCAGGCTTACCGGAATGGCGCCGACGCGCAGGCACGCATCGGCATGAGCTATGCCAGCGTGTTTGCAGGCCTGTCTTATGGCAGCGCAGGATTGAACGCGGTCCATGGCATCGCATACAGTATTGCCGGGCTGACGCATGAAACACACGGCCGCACCAACGCCGTGGTCCTTCCTTATGTTCTATATGAGTTGCGCGAAAACCGCCTGCAGGAACTCAAAGACATTGCCGCCATTTTTGGCATCACCGACCAGGGCCACGAACACGAACAGGACACGGTTTTACAACTGGTGCGTACGCTTCAGACACTGGTCAGCGAACTGGGCATTCCCAATAACCTGAAAGATTTTGGCATCAAAGAGGCCGATCTGCCGCGCCTGTACGCCGACGCAATGAGCGTGACCCGTCTGCGCAACGCGTTTGCCGTTCCGGATACCTCTGCATCGTACCTGCGCATTATTGCCAATGCGTGGACTGGCGAGTTTACCGACAGGCCGCTCCCTGTTCTGCAGCAAGTGCAGGAACGCCAGGAGGCTTACGCTTCCGAATAACCGGCCTGCGCGTCCGCGTCCCGGCTGCTTACGCAGCGTGCCGGCCTGTCCAATAATCAATACACAAAGGCACAAACTGCTGGGCAGTGCGGAGACGTTCAGCGCACCAGGAGAGCAACCGGGCCGTACCAACGGCTGAAGCGGCCTGCTGCGCACGACCAGCGCCTTGCAATTACGCGCGCACCTTCAATTGCAACCGTAATTGCCCCTCCCTTGTTTTTTTCAGAGGAACCGGAGCGAGCATTCCATGCTGCGCCCATGTCGGCACGCCCTTTGCCCAGACATCCTCGGTGATGACCTGCAGCTATCGTGATATTACACTCATGATATATTTCTATTGCATTTCAGTAATATATCAGTTAAATTCAAGAAAAATATATTGTTAAGGAGACAGGCATGGCATCAATACCCATTACGCCATCGGACATTTCAGGTCGTATGGAACGGCTTCCGATGACAAGTTATCAAACCAAACTATTCTGTATTATCGCGACCGCATGGTTCTTTGATTCGATGGACCTGGGCGTCATGACCTTTATTCTGGGGTCGATCAAGGCAGAGTTCGGCTTGAGCATTGCGCAGACCGGGATCGTGGCCAGCGCCAGTTTTCTTGGGATGCTGATCGGCGCCGCGGTCGCCGGCGTACTGGCCGACCGGTTCGGCCGCAAGCCGGTGTTCCAGGTCAGTATGGTCTTCTGGGGGCTGGGCAGCCTGTTCTGTGGTCTATCGACCGATGTCAACATGCTGATTGCCAGCCGCATTGTGCTGGGCTTCGGCATGGGCATGGAGTTTCCTGTCGGTCTGTCGATTGTGTCCGAAATAGTGCCCTCCAACCGTCGTGGCCGATATCTGGCCATCCTTGAAGGGTTCTGGCCTATCGGTTTCATCTGTTCCGGCCTGCTCAGCTATCTGCTGCTGGAACCAATCGGCTGGCGCGGTATTTTCTTTGTGCTTGCAGTGCCTGCTGTGTTCGTTTTCTATATCCGTCGCCACGTCCCTGAATCGCCACGCTGGCTGTCAGATTCCGGACAAAATGAAAAAGCCGACAGCGTCATGACCAGCATGGAAAATCATGTGCGCAAAACACTTAACAATAAGGAGTTGCCTCCCATTGTCGCGCTGCCGGCCGCCGCCGCGCAGTCTGCTTCCGGCAACAGCTTTTCGGAATTATGGAAAGGCGAATACGGACGCCGTACGCTAATGCTTTGGATCTTGTGGTTTTTTGCACTGATGGGCTATTACGGGCTGACCAGTTGGCTTGGCGCCTTGCTGCAGCAAGCCGGTTACGAAGTGACCAAATCCGTGCAATACACGGTCACGATCTCGCTGGCAGGCATTCCCGGCTTTATCTTCGCGTCCTGGATCATCGAGAAAATCGGTCGCAAACCCACGTGTGTCCTATTGCTGCTAGGCAGTGCCCTTTCGGTATACATCTACGGGCACGTAGCCAGCGTCAAGGGTGAACTGCACTATCTGATGATGTCCGGCATGTTCATGCAGTTTTGTCTCTTTGGCATGTGGTCCATTCTATACGCCTACACCCCCGAATTGTATCCGACACGCATCCGTGCCACCGGAGCCGGCTTTGCTTCATCCATCGGTCGGCTGGGCTCATTCGTGGGGCCTTTTGCGGTGGGCTTTCTTCTGCCGGTAACCGGACAGACCGGGGTGTTTACGCTGGGCGCGGCTTCATTCGCTATTGCTGCTGCAGTTGTCGTCCTGCTGGGTGTAGAGACCCGTGGCCGGGCCCTTGAAGACATATCCGGATAAGCGGCACGGCAGCCAATGGCATTTGATATTTTATTTCAGGAGTAATAATTATGATGACCGAAAGGCAACGAAAATTTCGCGAACAGTATAAAAGCGATATCAGCCCCCTGTATAACGGCCTGGTGCACATCGGTGTGATGTATGCGGTTGGCATAGCTGCAGTCATCTATTGTCTGTCGCAACTGAGCACGGCTACCTGGGAGTATTTATTGATTATTCCCGTGTTCCTGGCCGGCAACTTTGTGGAATGGGCCATGCATACGTACGTGATGCACAGGCGTATTGACGTGTTCGCCCTGCGTGCCATTTACGAAAGGCATACCCGCCAGCACCATCAGTATTTCACCGACAATGACATTACGATAGATTCAAGCCGCGAATTCAGGATTGTCTTTTTTCCATGGCGGGTCTTGCTCACGCTTGGCGTAGGCGGTCTGGTCCTGGGCTATCTGGCTTCGGTGATTATCAATCCCAATGCCGGTTATGTTGTTTTCCTGACAATGGTGCTGCAATATCTGGTGTATGAAACCTTCCATTACTGCTGCCATGTTCATGACAATTGGTTCGTACGCAATGTGCCCTTTATCAATACCATCCGGCGCCATCACACTGCCCACCACAATATGGGATTGATGATGCATTACAATATGAACCTGACCTTCCCTATTGCAGACTGGTTCATGAAAACCAGCGATCTTGATCGCGGGCTGCTTGGCCACCTGTTCAATGGTTATAGCGAAAAGCATATCAAGGAAGAGCTCAAACCGATCATCAGAAAATATCGAAACGATGATGCCAGCGTCAGCCTGGACGGGCCCAACCTCACGTCCGAAGAACAAAGCGTGCTCAATCGCGCCATGGCGCGTTGAACATGCGCCTTGCGGTCTGGCCGCCGATCAGCCGGTATCGTTCCCAACGGGTCTGACCCCGGCAGCGTCGTAGTGCATCAGTATTCTCTTCATACCCTGTATCCAACACCGGATACAGGGTTTTTCTATTATGTTGTCTGCACCGGCAGGCCGTCACGACGCAGCACCCGGCCAGGCCTTTGCCCACTCGGCTTGCCGTCTTCCCAGACAATCTTGCCGTTGACCAGGACCGTGCTGATGCCAATGGCAGCAGCCACGGGTTGGGCGAAGGTTGCCGCCTCATCCACCGTCTGTTCATCAAACAGTGTGATATCCGCAAACGCCCCCTGCCGGATGACGCCGCGATCGGTCAGGCCGAATTTGCCTGCCGTCAGTCCCGTCATTTTATGCAATGCCTTCTCCAGGGAAAACAGCCCCAGGCCACGACTGTAATGCCCCAGCACCCGTGGAAAGCTTCCCCATAATCGGGGATGCGGTTTTTCATCATGAGGCAACCCATCGGAGCCGATCATCGTGTCGTCAAATTGCAGGATGCGCTGCACGTCGGCGTCATCCATCCGATAATAAATCGCGCCGGCGGGCAACAGCTTCTCTATGGCCTCTTCGGTGCTTATATTCAATTGATTTGCGATCTGGTCCAAGTCCATCCCGGCCATCTGCGGCAGACCTTTTGACCAGGTCACCGTGACCCGTGTCGCATTGGCCACCAGCTTTGGTGACAGAATGGTCGATGACGCATCATATGGATAGCAATCAAGACAAATCGGCTGCCTGGTCATATGATCAGCGATATACGCCAGCGTTTCGGCCGAGCGGCCATGGTTCTGAACGCCCACCACCTTGTGATGAGAAATAACAACGGGCACGCCAACCTGCCGGCCAATCAGGAACGATTCTTCCAGCGCCTCGATGACACGATCGCCTTCATCGCGCATATGTGTGCAATAAATGCCGCCATAGCGCGCCAGGGGGGCGCACACGTCAATGACTTCCTGCGTGGGCGCTGCCACCGCCGGCGGATAGACCAGACCGGTGGATACGCCAATGGCCCCGGCCTCCATCGCTTCGATCACCAGCGCCTGCATTGCTGATATTTCGCTATCGGTAGCCGCTCTGGTGAGGTCATCCATCGTCGCAACGCGAAGGGTCGAATGCCCCACCAGCATGGCGCAATTGGTCGCCGCCGGGCGGGCGCTCAGTTCGCTGAGGTATTGCGCAAAGCTGCGAAACCGGAACCAGCCGCCTTGCTCATCCAGCAGATTCAGAGGCGGCGTTACCGGGTCCGGCATTTCTCTAGGCATGGGCGCCAGAGAAATGCCGCAATTGCCGCCAATCACGGTCGTGATTCCCTGGCTTACCTTGGGCGCCATATCCCCATCTGATAGCATCAGTCTGTCATCGTGCGTATGGGCATCGATAAACCCCGGGCAGACAATCAGGCCACTGGCATCAATCACCTTATCTGCACTCGCCTGCGACAAATCTCCTACCTGCGCGATGCGCTCGCCCGAGATGGCAACGTCGGCCGTAAAGCGCGCGCTGCCCGTGCCGTCAACGACATCGCCATTGACAATCAAAACATCATAATGTGTATTCATTTCTGATCTCTAAAATATGGAGGGTCTCTTGCGATTGATCAACTGCGGTCACGCCGGCAATCCCGCCTGCTCTCCCGCTTCTGATATGGCGCGAAAATTCTGAAAATCCCAGTGTCTGCCCGGCGCGGCATCAATCAGCGCACGGGTATAGGCTTGCGTTGGCGCCGTCAATACGGTGTGGGCCGTGCCCGATTCGACAATTTTTCCCTGTTGCATAACGATAATGGCATCGCAAATCTGCGCAGCAACCCGCAAGTCATGTGTAATAAACAACACACCGACGCCCGTGCGTTCGCGCACCTCATCCAGCAGCGCCAGCACCTGTGCCTGTACCGATACATCGAGGGCGGACACCGCCTCGTCGGCGACCAGGATATCGGGTTCCAGCGCCAGGGCCCTGGCAATACAGATACGTTGTCGCTGTCCGCCGGAAAATTGATGGGGATAGCGCTGCAATGCCTCTTTGGTCAGACCTACAAGCTGCATCAACGCAGCCGCCTTGTCCGTCGCGACCTCCTTCGATACACCGAAATTGAGCAATCCCTCGATGATCGAATCGCCCACGGTCAGGCGCGGGTTCAGGGAGCGATAGGGATCCTGAAAGACAATCTGGATGCGCTGGCGCATGGGCCGCAACTGGCTGCCCGAGAGCTGTGCAATATCCCGGTCCTTGATATGGATCTGGCCCGAACTGGGCTGCAGCAGTCTGACGATACACCGTGCGACAGTTGACTTTCCTGAGCCGGACTCGCCCACGATGCCGACAATTTCCCCACGACTGAGCGTCAGGTTGATATTGTTGGCCGCAGTAATATGGCGTGCGCCCCCCAAGAGCCTTTTCTCGGAATACGTCTTGACCAGGCCCGACACATCAAGCACCTTTTCCCCGTTATTCTGCTCACGCTGCCTGGGCACCAGGCTGGGCACCGAAGACACCAGCATGCGGCTGTACGGATGCTCAGGGTTTCTTAAGATGTCGTCACGCGTCCCCGTTTCCATAACCTCACCCTTGTTCATCACCACAATCCGGTCGGCGATTTCGGCAACCACGCCAAAATCATGCGTAATAAACAGCACGGCCATATTGTTTTTTATCTGAAGCTCACGGATGAGAAGCAAAATCTGTTTCTGGGTGGTGACATCCAGCGCCGTGGTCGGTTCATCGGCAATCAGCAGCCGGGGCTGCAGAATCAGCGCCATTGAAATGACGACCCGTTGCCGCTGACCGCCAGACAACTGGTGCGGATACGCGTCGTAGATACGCTCAGGATCGGGCATATGAACCGACTCAAGCATCAGCAGTACGGCCTGGCGACGTTGCTTTGCGGACACATTGCTGTGGATCCGCAGCACCTCGTCAATCTGGCGCCCCACTTTCTGCACAGGATTCAGCGCAGTCATCGGTTCCTGGAAAATCATCGACATTCTGGTGGCGCGCAGCTCGCGCAGGCGCTTTGCACTGGCTTTGAGTACGTCTTCGCCATCGAGCAGGATGCTGCCGTTGCACGCCTGCAGGCTGTCTTGGCCCAGTAGTCCCATCACGCTATAGGAGGATACCGATTTGCCCGAGCCCGACTCACCCACCACACACAACGTTTCACCGGCAAATACATCAAAGCTGATGTTATTGACGACACGCCTTTCGGGACTTGCGCCCACAACCCGCACCGACAGATCGCGTACCCGCAGCACAGGTTCTGCGGCATTTTCCGTGCTTTTGATAGTGTCTTGATTCATGATTTTTTCGCCATTCTCGGATCCAGCACATCACGCAATACATCCCCCAGGATATTGACGCAAAGCAACGTCAGTGCAAGCAGGATACCTGGGTACAGGATGAGCCCGGGCAGCAGCCGAAAATACATGCGTCCTTCGGACATCATATTGCCCCACGAGGGAATCTCTGGCGGCAGCCCGGCGCCCAGGAAGCTGAGGGTTGCCTCGGTAAGGATGGCGGCCGCAAAAATATAAGTGCCCTGCACGATCAGCGGCGCCACGGTATTGGGGATCATATGGCGCCACAAAATGGTACGCACCCGTGTCCCCAA